>JADJSV010000001.1:300000-600000 GCA_016711505.1 Bacteroidota bacterium
ATTACTAATTAGATTAACAAAATTTAACCTAAATTCTTTATTAACAATTTTATAATGTTCTGATATTAAATTTATTCATTTCATTAATGTTAATGAAATTTGTGCTTTAAAAGTGACAATTATCGGTTGATTTGAGTTTTTTCAATAAAAACTGTAAGGAATTTACAATATTTGAAACATTTAACCGACAAATGAGATTAACAGGATGTAAGAATGGATTTGTTAAATTAGTTTAAAGTGGAATTTTATACTACTGACTACAAGCCTAATGAACATGCGCTAGTTCAAAACTAATCTGAATACTTGACTAGTGTTACAATCCCCGCTTAAATTTGCCCTCAATATTTACCAATTAAACCAAAAAAACACAGAAAAATGAAAAAATGATTATTTCTGCAGCACTAGTTTGCCTTGCCGGTGTAACTTATGCTCAAAAACCAGTTGCCGGAGATGTTACCGGTGAAGTACAGTTGAATTTTCAAACAGGAGTAGCTCCTATCGGAATTTTTTCTCCTGATTTTAAAGCACGTTATTTCTTAGCCGACGACATGGCTCTTCGCCTGAATCTTGGAATTACAACAAGCAGCACTTCAAGTGACTATGCTGAAAATTCAACAGATACTGCTGAGATCGGAACTTTAGACAGAAGTAGCTCTACTTTCAAAATCGGAGTAGGAATTGAAAAGCATTTCGCTGGAACAACTCGTCTTTCTCCTTACGTGGGTGCTGCGATTTCATTCTCTACTAGCTCTAACAGTGCAGATGAAACAAACGTTGCTCAAGATCCATTTACACTTCAGTACGGTTATGCTCAAGGTGTAACTACAACTGTGGATGGTCCTTCTTCAACAACTTTCGGTATTGGTATCCTTGCAGGTGCTGATTACTATTTTGTTGATCATATTTATCTTGGAATAGAAGGCGGTTTAGGTTTTTCAACAACTAGTGATGGTGAAAGAACATCAACAACTGTTGTTGCTCAACCGGGGGTTCCAACAACAACTACTACTTCAATCACACGTGGTGGAAGTGAATCAGGAATTGGTCACAACTACAATGCAGGTCTTCGTTTAGGATTTGTATTCTAGTCCATACTCAATAATTTAAAAAGCGGGTTGGTACATGTACCGACCCGCTTTTTTTTTAACTAATAAATGGATAGTGAATAACGAATAATGGCGTTACGGAAAGTATTAGCTTTCTGAAACGCCATTATTCGTTATTCGTTATTAGTTACTCGTTATTCACTATTCGTTAAAGTCAGCGGCTGACACGCGCGATCTCCCTCTGCTGATCCTTCTTCTTAATGTCTTCCCGCTTATCAAAAGTCTTCTTTCCTCTCGCTAATGCAATCTCTAATTTAGCAAGTCCGCGCTCATTGAAGAATAACTGTATAGGAATGATCGTAACCCCTTTTTCTTTTAACTTAGACTGAATCTTCACCAACTCTGTTTTGTTCAGCAGAAGCTTGCGTAATCGCTTTGGCTCGTGATTATTATATGATCCTTGCTTGTACTCGGAGATATGCATATTCTTAACCCAAAGATCGCCGTTTGCTAAAATGCAAAATGAATCACTCAGTGTAGCTTTACCTTCACGAATAGCTTTTACTTCTGTGCCTGTCAGCATGATACCTGCTGTAAACGAAAGTATAAAACTATATTCGAATGCTGCTTTTTTATTCTTAATATTGATCTGCTCCCTGGTCATATGCGCCCGTAAAAGTACAAATTGATTCGGGTTCTTCTAATTTCTGACAATCAATAGCGGTATTCCGATCTTGTGACGAACAGCATCGACAGTTGTTCCGAAGATAAAATCTTTAAAACCTTTGTGCCCATGCGCTCCCATCACCAACAGATCTGAATTGAATTCTTTTACCAAAGCAGGAATTGCCTTTTTTGGATTTCCATAGCCAAGTTTGATCGTCGTTTTATAGCCATCTGCATTCAACTCATCTGAATACCGATTCAGATTCTTTACATCGGTCATAAATTCATAATCCCGTATTTCATTTTTCATGAATAAAGCTCCGGCTGACTCTATTACGTGAATTAACACATAATCAGCATCTTTTCCACCTTGAGCTAAAGCATTACTTATGTTCAAATGATCACTGCTTGAAAAGTCTACCGCAATAGCAATGCGTTGGTAGGGCTGAATTTTTTCCGGCTTGATTGAACGAATCGGTGCATGAACCGGAATGATCTCATCTTTCTCTTTCACTTTAAATAGTGGCCTGAATGTTATATAAAGTAAAAGCATAGCTGCAGCCATTACCAATGGAATTACTAAAAACGTAATCAGCATCGGATTCTCAGAAGTTGCCAGCCAGTCTGAGATCTGTTCGAATACCAGTTTTACATTCAAGCTCACAATAATTCCCGCAACTAACCAGGAAAGAACTCTAACATACATCGGAATAACAAATTCTTTCATCTTCGTTTTGTCACTTACGAAATGGATCAATGGTATCACTGCAAAACCTAATTGCATACTTAAAATTACCTGAGAAAGAATCAACAATTTCCCTGTTGCAGCTTCTCCAAAATAATAAATTGCAATCAATGCCGGAATGATCGCCAGAGAACGCGTTAGTAACCGACGGATCCATGGAGCAATTCTCAATTTCAGATATCCTTCCATTACGATCTGACCTGCTAATGTTCCTGTAATCGTTGAACTCTGTCCGGCGGCAATCAAAGCAATCGCAAAGAGTTTAGGTGCCAGATCAGACCCCAGCAATGGCGCAAGAAAATTGTGCGCATCCTGAATTTCTGAAACTTCATACATACCATTCTTGAAAAAAGCGGATGCAGCTAAGATCAGAATAGTTGCATTGACAAAGAAAGCCAGATTCAATGCAATTACAGAATCAAAGATGTTATACTTAATTGCCTTCCTGATCTCAACCGGAGTTCGTTTAAACTTTCTTGTTTGAACCAAAGAAGAATGCAGGTACAAATTGTGAGGCATCACTGTTGCTCCAATGATTCCAATTGCTATGTACAGAGCTGTACTATCCGGTAACGATGGAATAAAACCTGTACTTATTTCTGCAAGTGATGGTTTTGCTAAAATCATTTCTGCTAAAAATGCCATCCCAATAATTGATACTAATCCAAGAATAAAAGCTTCCATTCTTCTGATCCCATAGTTGATCAGAAACAAAAGGAGGAAGGTGTCAAGTACTGTGATCAACACGCCCCACATCAACGGAATGTCGAAAAGCAGTTGAAGTCCGATCGCCATTCCAAGCACCTCTGCCAGATCACAAGATGCAATTGCAATCTCTGCCAGAAAATACAAGGCAAGATTTACCGGACGCGAATACGTTTCTCTTGACGCCTGTGCAAGATCACGGCCTCTGACAATTCCAAGTCGTGCACTCAGACTTTGTAAAAGAATTGCCATCAGATTCGACATAAGTAAAACCCAGATCAATGCATATCCGAATTTACTTCCACCTGCAATATCTGTTGCCCAGTTTCCCGGATCCATATAGCCGACACTTACAAGATATGCAGGTCCCAGGAAGGCAAATAATTTCCTGAACCGTCCTGTCTTTTGAGTAGTATCTATACTTTCATGAACTTCTGAAAGTGAATTATCATTGAACGCCATTATTAAAATTATTAAGTCTTTTAAATTAAATTAACCATAATGCTTTTTGCAGCATCGTGACTGATGTGAACAGGATTTCTATTTCCTTCAATGGTGATGTCCATTGATTTGTCAAATGATATGACTTCTAAAATGTTTAACCTTTTGCCGATGTTCAATCCGATCTTCTGCAGATATTGTAAAAAATCAGGTCGGTGATCTGAAACTCCAATTACTACAGCCTCCTTTTTAGGATCAACTACAGCCAGCGGTATTGCATTCAGGTCCGGAAAAACTCCATCTTCATCAGGTATAGGGTCTCCATGTGGATCAGTCTTTGGCTTATCAAGGAAATCATATAATTTCTGCACAAGTACATCGGATTGAATGTGCTCTAATTGTTCAGCGATCTCATGAACTTCATCCCAATTGAAACCCAGTTTTTCGTACAGAAAGAGCTCCCATAACCGATGCTTCCGGACAACATTTACTGCTTTCTTTTTACCGCTGGCTGTCAGACTTACACCATAATATTTCAGGTAGTTAACCATCTTCTTTGCTGACAGTTTCTGTAACATATCAGAGACAGTTGCAGGTGTAGTGGATAATCTTTCAGCAATTGAATTGGTGCTGATCTTACCTTTTTCATCTTCCTGAAGCTGAAAAATCGCCTTTAAATAATTTTCCTCTGTATACGTGAGCATGAAATTAAAATTTAGGCAAATCTAAATATTTTGTTTTGAATTGCCAAATTGCCGTTGTTTAAAGGGCCAAAGGTCAGGGTCAAAGGTCATTCGGTTGACCTTTGACCTTTGAACCTTGACCTTCAAAAAGTTACTTTTTGTAGCATTGACAAATCATTCAATCGACCAACTTCAAAAAACCGTACTTTCGCCGCAATGAGCTTTTATACTTCAATCATCCGTCCGGTTCTTTTCCGTTTCGCTCCGGAAACAGTACATCACTTTACATTTTCATTTTTGAGAATTGCATTTAAGATTCCTTTGGTAAGATCTATCGTAAGTTCTACCTACAGTTCAGATAAAAGTATTTCCAGAAAACTGATGGGAATTGATTTTCCTAATCCAATTGGACTTGCAGCCGGGTTTGACAAGGACGCAAAGTTATATTCTGAATTGTCTGCACTTGGGTTTGGATTTATTGAAGTAGGAACGATCACTCCAAAACCTCAACCCGGAAATGATAAACCCCGGTTATTCAGATTGCCCAAAGATTCTGCGATCATTAACCGTATGGGATTTAATAACCATGGAGTAGAACAGATGGTGATCAATCTGAAAAAGAATAACAGCAGAGTTATCATAGGTGGGAATATTGGGAAAAATAAAAATACTCCTAATGAAAATGCTGTTAAGGATTACATCATCTGCTTTGAATCCTTGTTTAATGTTGTGGATTATTTTGTAGTCAATGTTTCTTCGCCGAATACTCCGGGACTTCGTGCACTTCAGGAAAAAGAACCATTATTAAAAATTTTAAATGCCTTACAAATATTGAATAATCAACTGGCGATCGAATACTCAAAGAAACGCAAACCGGTATTATTAAAAATTGCTCCTGATCTGACAAATGAACAACTGGATGAGATCGTTGAAGTATTACATGCTTCCGGACTTGATGGAGTGATTGCAACCAATACAACTATCTCAAGAGAAAATCTAAATTCAGATGCTCAGGAAATTGCCCGGATAGGAGCAGGAGGACTCAGTGGTAAACCACTCGCAAAAAGAAGTACGGAAGTGATCAAATATCTGGCAGAAAGATCTGACAAGAAATTTATAATTATTGGCGTAGGTGGAATACACTCTGAAACAGACGCAATTGAAAAATTAAATGCAGGTGCAGATCTTATTCAACTCTATACCGGATTTATTTATGAAGGACCTGCCTTAATTCAAAGAATAAAAAAAAGATTGAAAGTTCTGAATTAATTATGGTTTACATTTTCTCTTTCTCTGCAACGTGCTTTAACACCTTTGCTTCAAGGTAGAAAATAATTTCTTCCGCAACATTTTTTACCTGGTCACCGGTTCTTTCAAGCTTTCTTACAGCAGAAATAATATGCAATGACTGACTGATGTTCTGCTCATGTGTACGGATATATGTTTCAATTACTCCATTGGCATTTTCATTGATCTCATCCAGCAGATCATCTTTCTGAAAGATCCCACGCGCTAATTTTGTGTCTTCCGCATCAAATGCTTTCTGTACATCTGAAAGCATCTTTACAGCCATGTCAAACATTTCATTTACCCTTGTAACATCAATAAGCTCTTTGTCAAAAGCATTCCCCGTTCCAATTACATACCGGCTGATTCCATCAGCGATATCACCGATCCTTTCAAGGTTACTATTTATCTTTAAGACTGCAGCACGAAGCGCAGATCAATTGCAACCGGATTGAAAAGTGCAAAAATATTTTCGCAATCCTTATCGATCTTCAACTCAAGAGCGTTAACTCTCTTCTCATTAAAATTAACTTCTCTTGCAATTTCTCTGTCAAATCCAATGAACGCTAACTGTGACTTTTTCATCTGGTGTGTTACCAGTTCAAACATCTCCACTGTTTCAGCTTTCAATCGTTTTAATTCTACATCTAAATGCGTCATTTTTTTTTAATTAACAATTTACAATTAATAATTAATAATGAATAATCAACAATTAATAATCAGCCAAATCTTCCTGTTACATAACTCTGAGTCTTAGGGTCAGAAGGATTTGTAAAGATAATGTTCGTATCATTGAATTCTATCAGATCACCAAGATAGAAGAAGGCTGTCTTGTCGCTTACTCGTCCGGCTTGTTGCATGTTATGTGTAACGATAATGATCGTATACTTATTTTTCAGTTCATAAATCAGATCTTCAATTTTTGCAGTTGAGATCGGATCAAGAGCAGAAGCAGGCTCGTCCATTAAGAGTACAGAAGGTTCGATAGCCAAAGCTCTTGCAATACAAAGTCGTTGTTGTTGTCCACCGGAAAGTGCAAAAGCGGATTTTTTCAGTTTGTCTTTTACTTCTTCCCAAAGAGCCGCCTGTCGTAATGAAGTTTCAACTCTTTCTTCAACAAATGAAGGATGATTCATTCCATTCACACGAAGACCATAAGCTACGTTCTCAAATATACTTTTTGGAAACGGATTTGGTTTCTGAAATACCATTCCAACCTTTTTCCGGAGTTCGTCAATACGAAGTCCTTTGCTGTTGTAAATATCCTTTTCATCCAGCAATACATCTCCATCGATCTTTACTCCGGGTATCAGATCATTCATACGGTTAAACAACCGGAGGTATGTAGACTTCCCACAGCCTGAAGGACCGATCAGTGCTGTTACGGTATTTGCTTTTACTGACATTGAAATTCCTTTCAGTGCATGAAAAGTACCGTAGTATAAATTTAAATTCTTTGTTTCAATTTTATTCATAGTGTGATCAATTCATTTTTACTTTGTTTCCAAGATACTTTCTTAATGCATTGGCAAGAAGATTTAATACCAGAACAAACAATACTAATACTAACGCAGTTCCATAAGCCATATCTCTTGATTCAGCTACTTTTGTTCCACTTGTTGAAATTACATAAAGATGATACGGAAGTGCCATAACCTGATCAAAAATACTCGTTGGTAATTTAGGAAGGAAGTAAGCAGCCACAGTGAATAGAATAGGAGCTGTTTCACCGGATACACGACCAATCGAAAGGATCAATCCGGTAATGATGTTCGGCATAGCCATTGGTAAAATTACTTTGCGTACTGTCTGAAGTTTTGTAGCACCTAATGCATAACTTCCATGACGGAATGAATCATCAATTGCGATCAATGCTTCTTCAGTTACCCGGATCACTACAGGAAGTGCAAGCAATCCTAAAGTAAGTGAACCTGCCACAATACTATCCCCGAATTCCATATAATTTACAAAAAGCGCCATACCAAAAAGACCAAAAACGATTGAAGGAATTCCTGCGAGATTATTTGTCATCAGTTTTATGAAGCGCTTGAAAAATGAATCGACAGTATATTCATGAATGTAGATTCCTGCCATTACACCCAGCGGAAATGCAACAAGCATAGAACCGGCAACCAGATAGAGTGTACCGATGATCGCAGGATAGATCCCACCTTTTGTCATTCCATCTTCCGGCATTTTGGTAAAGAAATCCCAGCTAAGCATATGCCAGCCACGTACAAAAATAAATTCCAGGATCCAGAATAAGATCAGGAGAACTCCTAAACTCAATAATCTGAAGATCCAGAATGCAATTTTCTCTTTTAAATTTTTCGACATGTTATTTGTTCATTTTTCTGCGGGCAGAAATTGATTGTACCCAAATATTTATAGCCATTGTGATCAGAAATAAAATACATCCCAATGCAAACAAGGCCTGATAATGTACTCCACCCGCAGGCGCTTCTCCTAACTCTGCAGCAATTGTTGCAGGAATTGTTCTTACAGGTTGAAGTAAACTTCAGGGCATTACCGCTGCATTACCTGTCACCATAAGTACTGCCATTGTTTCTCCGATCGCTCTTCCGATTCCGAGAATGGCTGCAGCTGATATCCCTGACATAGAATAGGGGATAACTACTCTGTATATAGTCTGCCATTTATTTGCACCCAATGCCAATGATGCTTCTTTCATACTTCTTGGAGTATTACGGATAGCATCTTCAGAAACTGTGATGATAGTTGGAAGCGCCATGATCCCAAGTACAATACTTCCTGCTAAGGCAGTCTCACCAACCGGTAAGTGAAACACATCATGGATCATCGGAACAATAACGATCAAACCGAAGAAACCATATACCACTGACGGTATCCCTGCAAGTAATTCGATGATCGGTTTTAATATTTTTCTCAATCGTTCATCAGCAACTTCTGCCATATATATAGCTGTTGCAAGTCCGATCGGTAAAGCAAATAATATCGCAAAAAAGGAAACAAGCAAGGTTCCTAATATCAATGGTGCCACACCCAGCTGAACAGCAGGCTCAGCAGTAGGAAACCACTGTGTTCCTCCAATAAAATCCGGAATATTGTTTTTGTCTACATCAACAATTTTCCCGCGAAGATTTTTTGAAAGATATTTGTCTGTGTACACTGCAAGCATTGTTGGATTTGAATCAACAAGCGTATTAAGTTTTTCAGGCAGAAATTCAAATTCTGCTCCGACTTCTTCATCAGAAAAATAATTTGAAAGATCATTAATTGTAAAAAGTATAATCGAATCATCTTTCCCGCCCAGATCTTTCCAGTTGGTAATTTCCTGATCAAATATGGCTTTGATCTGTGATGCGTTCAGGTTATTAACCGGATTGCTTTTGTTGACAACTATGACATTGTGATTTTCGAGCGGGGAAGTATTAAAAAGCGAAAATCCTTCCCTGAAAAGAAAGACAACAATAAGTAAGACTGCAAGAGTAGATATGCTACTGCTTATCATCAATGCACCCTCTATGATTTTTTCAATTAACCGTTTTATTCTCATTTCTTTTTATGTTGCCTGACCTCCAAGCGTAATATTAGCCGATCCATTTCTGAACCGGCTAATTTAAACCAAAAGTACTTAAATAAAGCGATTACTTTAATCCGATATAACCAACTTGATCAACAATTTTCTGACCTTCTGTTGACATAATAAAATCAAGATAAGGTTTTATTGCAGCTTCTTTGGAAGTTGGATAGTAGAAGTAAAGTGGACGTACAACAGGATATGTCTTGTTCTTTGCGTTTTCAATTGTTGCAAGTACGAATGTTTTTCCGTCATAACTTACTGCAATGTCTTTTACTTCTTTTGTAACATACGCTAATCCAACATAACCAATTGCACCTTTTGTCTGAGAAACCGATTGAATGATCGCTCCGGTAGCCGGCATGTTTAGAACTGAAGATGCATAATTCTTACGATTCATTACGTGTTCTTTAAAGAACTCATATGTACCTGAACTTGTTTCGCGGGAATAAACAACGATCTGAAGATCATCGCCCCCAACTTCTTTCCAGTTCTTAATTTTCCCTGTGAAAATTCCTTCAAGTTGAGCTCTTGTAAGGTTACTTACTTTATTTCCCGGATTAACGATTACCGATAATGCATCATTTGCAATGATCACTTCTTTGTATGCACGTCCGGCGTCCTGTAATTTCATCCGTTCGTCCATCTTGATCTTTCTCGATGACATAGCTATGTCTGTTGAATTATCAAGTAGTGCAGAAATACCAACTCCACTTCCGCCACCAATTACTGTAACACTTTTTACCGGCGTTCTTCTTCATGAAGACTTCAGCCTCTTTCTGTGCTAGTGGAAGTACTGTATCACTTCCTTTGATAACGATCTTTTGTGCATTTGTAAAAATTGCACTTCCCATCATTACTACTGCCAAAATAATTTTTTTCATTTCTTTGTTTTTTTGTTGTTAATTTTTTTTAGAATTTCACCTGCATTCGAAGTGTAAATGAATTATCTTTTAGATCTTTTGTATAGCCTGATAATTTATTTGATGTTTCATTTGTTACCATATCGTAGTATGCTGTTAATTTTACATTCGCATCCCAACGATAAGCAAGACCTAATCCGATTGTTGTATATTTTAAATCGGTTGCATTGGTTTTGACAAGGCCATTTACAACAGTTGTGCCAATTTCATTACCGGTTACATCTGTATTTGGATCGTACCAGTCATACTTAGCAATTACTTGCCACGGCGATTGCATTATTGACTGAAGGAAATAAAAGTAAGCACCGTTGAAATTTCTGTTATATAAATTAGAAGTAATTGCCTGATTTGAATTGGGACTTGCCGATGATGATCTAGATGCCGGTTGTTCCCCTTGAATATATTCTGCACGTAAAACAGTCATTCCCGGTTTCCAGTCAATGTTTAACTGTCCGTCAGCTCCTATATATTGTCTCTTAGTATACTCCCGTGTTCCAATTCCGATCAAATCTATTGTATGGGTAATATTAGCAAGCATATATCCCATATTTCCCGCAGCATCAGTGGAAATGTTATAAATTGAATCAACATCAATTCTGTAACCACCTGAATAATATGAAACCCCTAATCCGTATTTCACAGTTTCTGATTTATTATTTCTTATTGCAGAAATATGTCCGATGAAATCTTTTTGCTTATCAAAATCTGCAACACTTGCACCTGCGCCGGGAGCACCATTTCCATTAAATAATCCTGCTTCTAATTTCAACCAATTCCAATTGGATGTCTTTGGTCCCTGAATCGTTATCATAGCACCAAGATCTCTTTCACCCGGAAATAAGATCTGCGACATTCTTCCTCTTTCAGGTGATTCACGAAGACTTGATGAATAAGGAATTTCAAAACCAAACGGACGATTCTGCATTCCTGCTGTTAATGAAAACCAACCGATCCATTTGTCTGTAAGCTTTGCATATGCATCTTTTATTGTAAGACCTTTTTCTGTAACATCAAACTGAAGAACATATTGCGATGTGCTTATTCCCTTATCATTTAACGGAGCATCATATTGAAATTTAACCCGACCTCTTCTGATCATGAAACGTTTATCTATACCTGCTCCAAATGCACCACCTGAATAAACTGCTGATCCCGTTGAATCTCCATATTGAAATTGAGTCTGCAGATATCCTGTAACTTTTATGCGTTTCAAAACATCAAGTTCCTGACGGATAATTGCAACAGTTGCCGGAATTGTATCTTCTACCGGAACTTCCTGTGCATAAATTGAACCGTTTGACATCAAACCTGTCATCAATAATAAACCAAGTATCTGTTTTTTCATGTGAGATTATTTTTTTGTAAATGAACGCTCGACAGGTTACAGAATCGTTGATTTAATATTAAGCTAATGTTAAGGATTTCATTAAATTCTTTGTTTTTGACCTGAAAACGATGATTGTTGTGTTAACACAGAAATTCTGCTTTTCCAAATCATCATTTCATTGTTAACTCTTTTCTTTTTCTGTTAACTCTTTGATAATACTGACAAGGATGGATGGCTTAATTGGTTTGGTTATAAAATGACTTCCACCCGCATCAAATGCATTCATAGTTGTATACTCATCTGAATCTGCAGTGAGGAAGAGAATTGGTGTCTCAGCGAATTTTTCGTTTTCACGTAAAGTTCTGCAGGCTTCTATTCCTGTCATTCCGGGCATACGGATATCCAGTATAATCATATCCGGATTGTTTGCATTTGCAGAAGTAATACATTCTTCACCACTATACGCCTTAAAAACAGTAAACTTTTCTTTCTCAAGATTGTATTTCAGTATCTCTACAATATCCGGTTCGTCATCAACAACCAGAATTTTTATATTTTTATTTTCCATTGTTATCTTTTTGTAAAATTACCCTTTCAATGTAAAGAGATTGTTAAGTCAACATCACTATAACATTAGCAGGGTTTTCTAGATAAAACTAAACACGTAATCCTCAGGAGTTAAGCGAAAAGTATTCGCATAGTCCGTAAAGCTGTTTTCAGTTTCCCTTATGATTCGTTCTTCTTCATCAACATCGTTGGTCAGGAGCGAAGTTCCTTTACTGAAACAAGTTGAGTGGACATTTACTTCCAGATAGTTGTTTATGCTATAAATATTTATTTGAACCATCCGCAATGATTCATGGTTAGTATAAGCTACGATCATACTTCTATCCCCGTTATGCTGGGTAATTTCGTAATTTCGTTGGATGAGGATTTCAGAAAGCTTTTGAATAGCTTCGGAAATTGTTACATGGAGTAGGTAAGTTGTCATCTGAGTAGAATTTGTCTCAAATGTCGCATCCTTTTGTTGAGAAATAATTAAGGCAATCTTATCGTTTGTTGAAATCGCGCGGTATTTTCGTACCGGATTTGTTATGGCAAAAAAGAAACTAATTTTCAAAATAGTATGGGGAACGGTATTGGCACTTCTCCTGATCGTCTCAGTGATGGGTATACTGATCTATAAGAAGATCTATACACCTAATATATTTTCATCTAAAACCGCTTCTCCGTTTTTGTTTATTCTAACAGGAACTGATTTTGAAGGACTCATTGATATATTGGAAAAAGACGATCTTTTGTTAGATGAGAAATCCTTTCGGTGGACAGCTCATCAAATGAAATATGATACCAAGGTTAAGCCAGGGAAATACAAGCTCTTGCCAAAAATGTCGAATAAGGATCTCATTACCTTATTGCGTTCAGGAAAACAAACACCGGTAAATGTTATCTTCAATAACATTCGTACAAAAGATCAGCTTGCTGAAAGGATCAGTGAACAAATTGAAGCTCCGGGAAATTCTGTTTTGAATCTATTGAATGATTATGATTATACAGCGAAACTTGGATTTACTCCAGATAATATTCTTTCAATGTTCATCCCCAATACGTATGAATTTTACTGGAATACCAGTGCTGATAAATTTATACAGAGAATGAAAAAAGAACATGATAAGTTCTGGACTCCTGAGAAATTAGCGAAAGCAAAGAAAATTGATTTTACTCCTGTGCAGGTCTCTGTTATTGCTTCAATTGTGCAGATGGAATCGAATAAGGAAGATGAAAAGTCCATCATTGCCGGAGTATATATTAATCGTTATAAAAAAGACTGGAAACTGGAAGCAGATCCTACCTTGGTATATGCCTTGGGTGATTTTACGATCAACAGAGTTTTGAATGTATATAAAGAAGTTGAGTCTCCCTACAATACATATAAATACAAAGGTCTGCCACCGGGTCCCATCTGTCTTCCTACTATTAATTCGTTGAATGCCGTTTTGAATTATACGAATCATACCTACATGTATTTCTGCGCGAAAGAAGACTTTTCAGGTTACCATTCGTTTGCTGCAACATACAGCAAACATCTTGAGAATGCCCGTAGGTTTCAGAAAGCCCTGGATCGCCGGGGAATTCGATCCTGATCCATTCAATGTTTCGGATCGATTTATCCTTTTCTCTGAAAAAAATAGGATGAGAACTCTCATTTTTAGCAAAAAGAAGTTATTTTCGCACTACATTTCTTACTCCGGTCAGGCCGGATAAATAAAACAATTATGACTAAAATAAAATTTGGAACCGATGGCTGGAGAGCGATCATTGCCCGTGAATTTACAGTAGAGAACGTAGCAAGAGTTGCAGAAGCTACCGCTACCTGGTTAATTAAAAACAGTAAATCTCCTTCTGTAGTTGTAGGACATGACTGTAGATTTGGCGGTGAACTTTTCGCTGAAACAGTAGCTAAAGTTATGTCGGCAAAAGGTGTGAAGACATTTTTAGCTAAAGGATTTGTTTCTACTCCAATGATCTCTCTGGGAACTGTTGCACATAAAGCCGATGCAGGAATTATAATCACTGCATCACATAATCCGCCTTCATACAATGGATTTAAACTCAAAGGTTCTTACGGTGGCCCAATGACGCCTTCAAAAGTTCAGGAAATTGAAGACATCATTGCTGAACGTTCTTCAGTTAATCTGGATGAATTCACTATTGATGATCTGATAAAAAAGGAACGGTTCAGATCATTGATCTGGAAGGTGAATATATAAAAGCAGTTGAAGCTAATTTTGATCTGAATGCAATTCGTAATTCAGGATTGAATCTTGCTTACGATGCTATGTTTGGCTCAGGACAAAACGTTATCAAAAGACTTTTTCCTGAGATTACTATGTTGCATTGTGATGATAATCCGGGTTTCCATGGACAAGCTCCTGAACCGATCCATAAAAATCTACTCGAGTTTTCCGAGCTTATCAAGAAAAGCGGAAAGATCGATAGTGGACTTGTGACAGACGGCGATGCTGACAGAATTGGAATGTATGACAACAAAGGAAATTTTGTTGATTCACATCATATTATTTTGCTGTTGATTCATTACATGGTAAAATACAAAGGAGTCAAAGGAAAAGTTTGTACAGCATTCAGTACAACTCCTAAAGTTGAAAAACTTTGTAAGCACTACGGACTTCCAATAGAAACTGTAAAAATCGGTTTCAAATATATCTGCGAGATCATGCTCAATGAAGACGTTTTAGTAGGTGGTGAAGAAAGTGGTGGTATCGCAATAAAAGGTCACATTCCTGAACGTGATGGAATCTGGATCGGATTGATCATCTGGGAATTTATGGCAAAGAGCGGGAAGAAAATTCCTGATCTGATAGAAGAGATCAATCAGATTGTTGGTGCATTTTCTTTTGAAAGAAATGATCTGCACTTAAAAGAAGAAGTAAAACAAAAGATCGTTACAAATACAGCTAACAATGCTTACACTGCTTTTGGAAAATATAAGGTGAAAAGAATTGAAGATCTGGATGGGTATAAATATTTCTTTGATGATAATAACGATGAATGGTTATTGATCAGAGCCTCTGGTACAGAACCGGTGCTGAGAACATATGCTGAATCTTCGACAAAAGAAGGTGCATTTGAAATTCTCAAAGCGGCAGAAAATACATTGTTGAACGGTAATTAAAAAAAATATTTCATGGCACACGAAATCGATTATAAAATATTTGGCGACGACATGCAAGCCGTCGAGATTGAATTGGATCCGAATGAGGCTGTCAGAGCCGAAATAGGAGCAATGCTCTATATGGAAGATGGAATTGAAATGCAGACAGGAACAGAGGGTGGAATTTTTTCAGGATTGAAACGTATTATTTCCGGAGAAAACTTTTTCATTACAAGTTTTCTCAATACCGGAAATGGTAAACGAAACGTAACATTCGCTGCACCTTATCCCGGGAAGATCATACCTATTCATCTCAATGAAGTAGGTGGTACTTTCCTTTGTCAGCGCGACGGATTTTTATGTGCAGCGCAAGGAACAGATATCAGTGTGGAATTTACGAAACGAATTGGCGCAGGATTGTTCGGCGGAGAAGGATTTATTTTGCAACGTCTCAGCGGTGATGGAAAAGTGTTTATTCATGCCGGTGGAACTGTCATCAAAAAAGAATTGAAGCCTAACGAACATTTACGCGTAGATACCGGATGTCTTGTTGCATTTCAACCAACAGTTGATTATGATATAAAATTCATTGGTGGTTTTAAAAATGTACTTTTCGGTGGAGAAGGATTATTTTATGCTTCACTCACAGGACCTGGAATCGTTTATCTGCAAACCCTGCCATTCTCACGTTTAGCAGACAGAATTATTTCTGCAAGCAAATGGGGTGGTGGTAAAGATGAAAGCAGTGGAATTGGAGGAATGTTGGGTGGGTTGATTAGTGGGAGAACTTAATAACGAATAATGCAGGAGTTGAATTAGAGTTTACAGGATGCGAACTATTTTTCTTGTAAAAGTGCTCAACATAATACTCCCAACTCAACGAGTTCTCTGCGGATTTTCTGCGCAAATCCGCGAAACTCTGCGGGAAATAAAAACTTCCCTGTCAAAGCATCGCTTTGTCAAATGAAAATTGTTGATTTAAGATCAAGAACATCTCCTTATGTTCTCTTTTTAGTCCATTCATCCCAAATCAAATTATTTGCCTTTAAAAATTCTCGCTAAGAGAATTCTTTCAATAGTATAGAGACTCAAGCTATTACAAGTAGAGTCAAAATGTTTTCATCAACTTTTATTTTTCAATATCGCTTTTTCCTATCCAAATCAATCAAATCTTACAAATGAGATATATGTGCTGTTTAGACATGATCTTTAATTCTTACATGGGCGTTAAAGTATTCAGTTATCACACATCACACATTGTCCCCACACACAAACAAAAGAGATTTGATAACTTTTTCAAACAATCCCGTAAGATTGATATATCCCAAATTCAACCCCGTAAGGTTGAAAAAGAAAAACCTAGCCCCGTAAGGCTAGGTTTCATTTTTTTATTAGAACTGACGAATTTTGTTAATTCGAAAACAAGGTAATCACCCTGGTAAAATTGAATTTAATTCTGCGCAAAAAGATTTGCGAGATCTGCGGGAGACAAAAACACAGAATTTTTTTTCCCGCAGATCTCGCAAATCCCGCAGATATTGCGCAGACGCAGATAATAAATATTTTATTCCGATACTTTAAGCAACAACTTTATTGTTTTTCAATACCACCAGATGGTACACTGAAAACATAACTCCGTTGAAAAACAAATCACCTATGATCTGATTGGAAAAAAATGGCAATGCCATAGTGTAGCTCATGATTGTACCTTGAAGATTCATCGGATAAAGATGCTGGTCAAGATACCAGAATGGAAGATTCGTAACCAGAAAAAATACTACTGACGATATGATAGAAGAACCACTAACATTCAGTACATTTTGTTTCGATGAAATTCGTGTTCCCATCCACACTGTAAATGCAAAACATGCATATACCGGTAAGATCGAGAAGTGAAATCCAGGAAAAGGTCCGTTATTAGCATAACAGCTATCGGCATCAGGAAGGCAAATCTCTTGTCCTTAAAATTTGCACCGGAAAATAAGGCCATTGCACCAACAGCAGTAAAGTTGAAAGGATGCGGGATGAAACGGGTAATTGCTGCCAGTATGATTAATAAAACAACCGGTAAAAACGTGTTTTTTATTGATTTTTGATCCATTTTGTCAATTAGCTTATCCGCCAAATGTAACTTTTTCTAATGAATTTTGAAAGGATTTCTCTTTTGCCATTCCTCTCCCATAGATTTTTGAAAATTGGTCCCAAACCAATCGGCTGCTTTAATAGCAATTTTACTGTTCAATTTCATGTAATCGTTGAAGTAAACGGCCTTACACCCTAAATTGGCTTTCGCCTCTCTTGCAGTTCTTCCTAATTCCAGTAATTGTTTTTGACCATCAATGGCCATTGCAGTACTATCAAACAAAATATTAAAATACAGATTGTACTTTTCATTGAGTTCATAGTCCATTCCAATATAATGCACCTCGAGTAATTGATCTCTGTCAATATATGTACAAAAAGCAATCAGTTTATTTTTTTCAAAATATCCGATCACTTTAAATTTTTCAGGAAAGGCATGCTTAAACTCTTCGAAATAATTTTTATCGATAAGTCCCATTGCTATCGTTTGCTTTGCTGAAACTTTTTTGAAGAGATGAAATAGCTCGTCACGAAAACTTTTTATTTCAGAAAGAGATAATTCCCGTCTGGTAATAGTAACCCCGGCCGTTGTTATCTTATCAAATCTCTTTCGGTACTTTTTTGAGAGCGAATTTTTATAATCCTCTAATGTCTTCCATTCAGGATTTACATCCAGACACATTGTTAAATCAGCAGTGTAATTCTGAAAGCCCATTGAATAAAGTGTTGTACTTGACGGATCAATCTCAAAATCTTTTAACAGAATTGCATCACTCTTTTCCAGAAGAGTGTACTGTTCTACAATTTTATAAAGCTCAAGCTCTGATAACTTTTCTGAATCAAAGGCAAAAGGTCTGAAGTTTACTGCAAATAAATTTCCACAGATCAGAACTTTAAAAGTGCAGACTTTTAGAGCAAGATCGACAATTAACGAAATGAATGGTTTGTTTTTCAGGTGAACATTTTTTCCCGAAAATCTGAGAAGCTGAAAATAGATTATTCCGCAAAATTCATTTCTTGAATTCGTTATTGTTATATAGCGAAATTGCAGATCGGAGGGATTAGACCTTTCTAAAACTTTCAGGTAATCAACGGAAAGGAAGTCTGATTTGAACATATTCCATCCTTCCTGACAATCATCGATTGAAGGTGAAATAGTAACTGTATAATCTGAGTATTTGAATTCTCTTTTTGTCAATCCGGATTAAAACGAAATTTTAAAGCTCAAAGAAACGAATTATTTGATATAAAATTTCTTTGTGACGAAATCCACATCGCTTTGGATTCTGACATAGTAAATACCGGATGCCGGATCATTCATTGGCAATTCATATTCTGAAAATCCTGGACGTGCATCTAAACTCGTATTTGACAATTGCTTTCCGTTTGTATCAAATACGACGATTTGAAGTGATTTATATTCTTCAGTATCTATGAAAAGTTTAGGAATATTTCCATTTGATACAACAGATGCTGTTAAGTGAGATGTTTTGCAGCTTTGAACTGCGATCGGACCGTATATAGTTTCCTTTCGGTCAAAATCAACTTGTATCAAACGATAATAGCTGATGTCTCCTAAGGGATCGTTATCAATGTATGAATAGTCGCTGACTGTAGAAGTATTACCGCGACCGCTAACAATTGCGATTTCATGGAATACTATTCCATCCTGACTTCTCTGAATACTAAAATGATCGTTATTGGTTTCACTGGCAGTAGACCATTTTAAGTTTACCTCACCTTCAAAACATTCACCGGTAAAACTGAGTAACTCAACCGGTAATGGCGAATTATTTCCACTTAATGTCCACCAGTTCATAATGGATGATAAACCACTGGTCGTATTACCATTTGCATTACTTATCTGTACACCCGGAATGGGATTCGTCCAGGCAATAAATGGTGCAATCCATCTCTGTGCCTGAAGTGCAGTAATTCCCCCGATCTCCGTTGGGGTAGCAGTAAAGGTCAGTGTTGCATTGTATGTAGTTGAATTAACTAAGTTGATATACCAGAATCTGTCAACTGTATTGGAACTGTTATCCAGGCCAAGATTATTTCTCACATGTGTGACAGTAGGAGGGTAAGGGAGGTTTGGATTTCCGGTATGATAAGTTGATGCATAAACACTTCCTGATGTCCCTGAAACCTGATGGTAAGTGAAAGGAATATATTCTGTAGAACTATATCCAAAATGAAAAATATGTGCCCCGACAGTAGAATTCATGATCCATTTTACCATTGCACTGCCATCTTCAACTTCACTGCGAATATAGCCTGCAGTTCTTTGCATCGCAGTGGTCACAGGACTTTCAAGTGAGATCTTTCTTCCGCCACCGTTGGATGGATTATGATCATCGTCAAGATTAAATTCACCATTAGTCAACATCAGATTAGTTCTGATATACACACATGAATCATTTGGTACATTCGATGGATATACATAATTGATATTTGGCGTTCCTTGAAAATTTATATCCAGTATTCCATATTTGTGATTGAATGTAAGCGCTCTGCCGATTCCGATTCCTGTTACGATCTGATTAGCTGTTCCATTATATTCAATTACTGAGCTGGGAGTCAGATAAAATTCAAGATTGTCAGTAAGTGTAGTTGAAAATGTTGCATTCGTGGTTGCATTGTACAATCCATTCGGGTGGGAAGTTTTTAATCTGCCCAAAACAGTAATTCCTGAATTTGTATTCAATGCATTTGAATAAATTTTTGCCGAATGTGCATTTAATATTGCGCCTGAATTTACCCAGAGAAATTCCGGAGGAGTTGAAATGCTATTGTTGGAAGCAATCTGAAAATCGCCGGATATAACATCCAAAGTACAATTCGTCTGTACAGTTTGCTTCGCCTGCTGTATCGAATGATTTCCTGAACGATTGAAATTGATCAGTCCGTTTCTGGCAAAATTTAAATTCCCAAAAACCAATCCTGTTCCCGGTTTTGTCATAGTAACTATACCCGAACCACTTATTGTATAATTTGGAGACTTTATGTTTATGATCAGATTCAGCGTTGCAGGTGTTGTAAGGCAATTATCAAAATTTATTGTTCCTGCACTTTGAACGAAATCACCATTGTTATCGTCGTTTGAATTGATATTTACTGTGATCGTTGATGATGCAGGTAATTCATCGGTAGATGATTTATGCAGATAAAATTCTCCTCCTGTCATTGTGTAACCACCCAGAATGTTGAAAGTCGTAGTAGTACAGTCGCCTCCTTTAACTGCAAGTGAGCCTCCGGTAATAAGCAGGTTACCATTGAGAATTCCTGTGAATGATTGTGAGAAGCCGGACAAGTATGTGTTTCCACCATTTACTGTTAAATTCCCGGCGATAGTCATTACAACATTGTGACCATTTGGTGTTGACGAACCACTCACTGAATTGAAACTATTATTTCCTTCGGAGATAGTCAATGAACTAAGAGAGATCGTTTCACTCCCTAAAGAACGGCTGGAAACAAATGTCCCTGTTACACCTGAAATTGTAAACGCACCGGTAATACTCAAAGTCAATGAAAGGTTGTTCAGATCAAATCCTGTTGCTGCCAATCCGATGAAAGTAAATTCGTCGCTGGTATTCGTATAGTTAATTGAACACGCTCCATTGATTGTAACTATTCCAACACTTCCGGAATTGTTTGAATTATGATAACAGGAAAAAATACCGCCGTTAAATTCGATACTCCCTGAAATAAATGATAGTCCACCGGCATTGGAGAAAAAAGTATTTTCGTTTCCTCTGAATATACCGCCTGACATTGTTAATGCGCCTGTACAATTGAAAGTTAAATTTCCGCTACCGGATAATATACCGGTAAATTTTCCGCCATTGATAGTGAATTGAGTTGTTGAAAAGCTAAGATTTCCTGCACCGGAATCTACTAATGCAACACCTTGTCCGGAAGCAGTTCCACTGTTTAAAACAGTAAAAGTTGAAGACGTAACTATTGTATTTCCTGCGGATCTGTTAGCTCTGAAAAAATCTGTTGGTACTGATGAATTAAATATAAACGCTGTTCCGATTATTAATGAATCAACCGCAGTATTCAGCATATAATTCTGACCAGAAAATTTACCCTGAGTGTGAGTCAGATTTCTTCCGACTTTTAAAGTAAATGCTCCGCTTGTATATGCTCCGTTTACGCTTGTATTTCCTGCAATATTTAAATCTCTGGTAATTGCTATTCTGATCTTACCCAAACTTGAATCGCCATATGCAAAATACAATGAACTTGATCCGGCCAGACTCATGTCATTGGTGATCGTAAATGTTCCTATACCTTTATATTGTTGACCGGATGTTGGTGAGCCTAATAAATAATTGTTAGAACCTGCCTGCAAATTAAAATTAGCTGCTGAAAATGTTAATGCGCCGTTTCCACCTTCAATAAAACTCATACTTCCGAGACCGGCAGTATTATTAATATTTGCATTACCCGTCACTGTTAAGCGTAAGGGTGCATCAGCTTTGTTAACCAGACAAACATTTCCTTTTGAATAATTCAGATCACCATTAACAGTAATCCTGATATCAGCACCAGTGCTGTAATTTCCGGAATTGACAGCACTAAAATCATGACTCAGATTCAGATTGCCATTGATCGTCCAGTTTAAAATACCATATGACGTATCTAAAATTACGGTTGGAGCTGCAGGGGCGTTGCTATTTAAATTGAATGATCCTGTGGTTAAAGTAAGATTTCTGTTGCTGCCTCGTTGAAATATAATGTTAGCGAAATTATTAACGGTTACATTTTGTAATACCAGTGATGTAGTATTGCCTGAACCATCATCCATTACAATTGTTCCTGAATTTACTGTCAAATTTCCTTTGACTCTTGCAGCAGTAGGCAAAGAAAAGTAACCATCCTGATCCCATTGTCCACCGGGAACATTTGCTTCTAAAATAAGATTTCCAAAGTTGCTTGTCTGTACTCTTGAAGGATCCCCAAGAGGGATAGATCCATTAAACCATTTTTTTATTTGAAGAGTAGAGGTTGTAGAAAAACTTTCATTGCAATTGTAAAAAATGCTTTCATCACTTAAGACATTGCTGAATGGATTATGTATATAAACTCCTGTACCCAGAATCGTAAAACTACTGGCAGGAGTATTTATATGAATACCACCATTATTTTCTAAGATAGAGTTTCCATTGATAGTTATGTTTCCGGCAATATTCAGATCTGAAGTTGCGTCCGAATTGATTATTAATGTACCATTAACAATCAGGTCAGAGATCATGACCGTTGTTACATCTACATAAACTGTAACACCTGCAGGAATGGTTACTGTTTGTCCTGCAGTTGGTGCTGCAGGTGACCAGATCAAAGGAGAAGACCAGTTACCGGAAACACTTGAAGTTGCCTGTCCGTTACTCAAAAATGGTAACAGAAATATTAACAGAATCGATAAAACAAGATTTCTGAAAGAATTCAATATGTGTGTTTCTCGGCTATACAAAATTATATTTTCAGTGCATGTGGGATTTTGCAAATATACAGTTCATTCTGAAACCCTTGCAGGACAAGGCTTTCAGAAAGTACACGGACTTTTCAACATAGCAATTTAACCCTGATTTTAGGCGAAAAGCAATAAATATGAGTTAAGGCCAATGAATTAATTGGCTAAAGGGTTAATTTACTTGGTAAAAAAAAATGAAGAAATTACTTTAAGCTAAGGATGTAGCACAGTCCTTATGGTCTGAGTTTTATTTTCCATGAAACTATAGTCAGAAGATTCTAAAATCCCATCGCCATTTACATCAGTTGAGATATAACCGGTAAAGAATCCTATTCCCAATGTGTTATCGACAGTCACGAAATCTGTTGCGTTAATAATTCCATCCTGATTTATGTCTCCGGAATGAATTGCAAACACACCCGGTTCAACCTGTACCTGATTGTTTCCAAAAGCCTTGTTCGCAGCATTAGAAAAGTCATAGATTGTATCCGGAGCATTAAAAGCAAATGTTCCCTGGCTCCAGGTCTCTAATGAATTTCTGTGTTTAACTACGATATAATACGAAGCTCCTAAGGCTGGTTGCGGAAATAATGCATTGGCAGTTCCTGTTGTATTTAAAAGAGTTTTAGTACTCCATAAGATCTGTTTGGTCGCCGGTGAAGCCAATGATACTGTGATAGAATCGCTGATCGTATCATTGGGATTGAACACAGCTTGCATTGTCTGATTTGATGTATACATTGCCTCAACAAATACTTTTACCCGTAGTGCATAATCAAAAGGCTCTGTTGCAAATGTACTTATAAAACAACTTTGTGATGATCCCGCTGTATTGTTAGCTCTCACTTGCCAGTAATAACTCTCGCCTTGATTTAACAAACCGGTAGCGGCTGATGTATCTGTTGTATTGATCAAAACCTGAATCGGTGGATTTACAATATCCATGTAAACAGTATATGAATTCGCATTAGCTACAGGTGACCATTTTAATGTAGTTCCGACATGATTGATGTCTGACGTTGGACTTACAGGAATTGTATTTCCCGGACAAGCAGGGACTGTTGTGGAAACATTGATAGAAAACAATCCTGTTCCACCACCAACGCCGGCATGATATACTCTGATAAAATACAATTGAGTCTTCACTAAATTATTTGCTGTAAGAACTTCTGTTTGTCCGTTACCCAGATTGTTTACGCATTGAATTGATGTTAATCCACCGCATGCGCCTGAAAATAATTGTACCACTGCATTGAAGCCGGTTCCTCCGACAACAGTAATAATTTCTGTTGTATTTGTTGCAATAAATGAATACCAGACATCATCGTCAGCAAATGTTCCTGCGACAGAGCAAGCAGGGACTGATGGAGATGTGGTAGCAGCTACAGTTTGGCTTCCTGTAGTAAATACTCCTGTAACTACCGGCAAAGATATGGCGGCAGCACAATTATCATTTACCGGAGGTATTGGTGTAGCGCTTACACATACAGAAAACTGACCGCTTCCCGAACCGGATCCACTTTGATTGTGGTAAATCCGTAAAAAATATTGTTGCCCCGCAACCAGAGTAGTGGGTGCTAAAGTTTCAGTGAGTCCAAGACCTGTGACATTAGTGCAAAGTAATATCGTATTGGATGAATTATATAATTCAACGGCTGCATCATAATTTCCGCCACTGAGTACTTTAATAGTTGTGTTCGGATTTGTAGCTGTAAACTCAAACCAAACATCATCATCTGCATTTCCTGAGCTACATGCCGGCATTCCCGGTGTGGGTGTTGCGTTTGCTGAACTGTAATATGTTCCACATAATTCTATACAGGCTGATGTGTTAACATCAAGATGTTGCGGTGAGGTCTTCTGATCATTAACAGGTGGAAGTGTAGCTAAAACAAAAGGAATGTAAGCGCCCGGTGTAAATTTGAGGGAAGTATTACAGGTCGGTACTTCGACTAGCTGCGACGTTGCACTGTTCCCAAAATTTCTTGTGTTTGCATTTATCTGATGAATATATTCTGCATTGAGAACCGGTATACTTAAATTTACTCCATTCAATCCTACGGAATAGGAGTAGAAGTAATTTGTGGTACCGTTAAAGCCTTCCATTGTTCCGTAAACAAAATCGATATCCCCGGTAGCTTCGTAAAGTTTCACCTGAAAATTTAAATTTGGACCGGCATGATTAAAGATTTCCATTCCTGTCCATTCAACAGTCAGAATTCTGCTTCCTGCAACACCGCTAACTGCATATTTCATTGAGTTATTTAAACTCGTCTGTGATCCTGAGTTTCCTTGACAAATAAGATCCTCATAGAAGGGAGCAACTATCAAAGTTCCACCTGTATCATTTAAGCTATTGGTATAACTATAATCACCGTTTCCGCCGCCGGTATTTGAAGTTCCTACATTGAATGTAATAAAACCATTTGTTGAAAGTGAAAAATTACTGTAGGTCGTTCCCTGATATGGAAAATTGAATCCTATAGGTTGAGAATTACTTAAATTGTCATCTGTATTCGTTCCGTTTCTCCAACCACTCGCAGAAGTTCCTGTACCTATAATTGAAGAATAGGATATGCCTGTTGTGCGGTTTACATTATAATTTATGGCAGTCGCAGTAGTAAATTGATTTACGGAGCAGCCACTTGCAGATCCGGCTGAATTCTTGGGAACAATTTTGTAAAAATAAGTTGTGTTATAGTTGAGTACACCGGGATTATATGTAGTCGTCAGATGAGATGGAGAAACTAAAGGTGGATTTGCAGAGGTTCCGAAATATACATCATAAGAAGTCGGATTTCCTGCGCCTGGAGTCCAGTTAAATTGTACTGCATTTGAATTTCCTGATCCTGTCGGAGTAGAGGTTGCAGTACAAGCCGGAGGAAGAACCGGTGGAGTAAAAATTACTGAAGTGCCGGATGTAATTGCAGTAATATTTGTATTGGTCTCTGTAATTTTACTGAATGAAGGTGAAGCTCCTCCCGGAGATACACTTATAAAATCTGTTGTTGCAGCAGCTAATCCAACTGAATAACCATTGTTGTTTACATTCATTCCTGTATTGTAAACAAATTGAATAACATTGGTTGTTTCAAATAACCACACTTGTACCCGACCTGTATTTGCAGAATTTTTTGGAACAGCAATCAGCCATTCTATTGAAAGTTTTCTGTTAGGTGCTACACCAACTAATTTAGCTCCGCAATATCCTGCCGCCGCTGTATTTACATCATCCCAATACGGTGCTATTTTAGGAAAGTCAGAGTTAACTGTTAATTGATTTATTGCATTATTTGAAATTAATGTTGATCCTAATCTCATCAAACCATTTGAGTTGACAGAATATTGTGAATAGACAACATTGTTATAGGTAAAATTAAATCCAATGTTCTGTAATGTACTTACTGAATTATCCTGACCGGAACCGATCAACAGACTAAATCCATTCATGTCTTCAGTTGCAACTCCGGAGCCGATTGTAACATCATAAAGATTAACCTGACCATTTGATCTGGATACATTCAAAAGAAGCAGGATGAAAGCCGACAAAATGATTGGTAACTTTCGTTTACTAAGTAGTGATCTATTCATGTGGTGTAATTGGATGCAGGATGAACATGATTGATCCAGTTCATCGATTCAGGATTTTTGGTTAAAGCAATTTCTTAGTGTGCTCACTGAAGAGTACGCAGGTGTTATTTAAAGAGAATCAGGAGTTTATAAACCAAAGATAAGTTTTGAACTTTGATTTTACAAGTGGTTTTAAAGTTTAATATTTATTTAAATTTGCGGAATACCAGATATCCAATATGCCCAATTTTATAAGCTCCAAACTTCCTCTTGAAAACACGGGAAGCTTTGAAAAAACAATAATTTCATACATAAACGGGCATAATTCTCTTAAAAAGTTGTATGATTTCGAACCGGATCTGGCGGGTCTTGGAAAAAGAATTGAGGCCGGAACTAATAAGGAGCTAGACAGGGCGCTGCTGGTAAAAGTCCTGAGATCGCAATATCAAGGATTTGATCTTTTACCGGATTCCCCTGTAAAAATCAATATAGAATCTTTCGCTTCTCAATCTACTTTTCTGTAACGACAGGCCATCAGCTAAATATTTTTAGCGGACCACTTTATGTTTTATTCAAACTCATTTCAACGATCAACCTTTCTGAAAAATTAAAGAAAGAATTTCCGGAAAACAATTTTGTTCCTGTGTACTGGATGGCAACAGAGGATCATGATATTGCAGAGATCAATAACCTGAACCTTTTTTCTAAGAAGTTTGAGTTTGAAACTTCCTACAAAGGAAAATCCGGCGAACTAATGTTGAATGAATTTGTGAAATTCAAAGAAAATATTTTTGAAGTTTTAGGTGATTCAGGTTTTGCCAAAGAGATCATTCAACTTATTTCTGATTCTTACAAGGAATCTAATGATCTTGCAACTGCAACCAGATTATGGACTCATAATTTACTTGGTAAATTCGGATTGGTTGTATTCGATGCTGATAATGCTGAATTGAAAAAACTCTTTGCTCCAGTTGCAGAGAAAGAATTGAAGGAAGAATTTGTTTCTCCTTCTGTAAAAAAAGCAACATAGATCTTAAAGGACGAATTCATTGTTCAGGTTAATCCCAGAGAGATCAATCTTTTTTATATTCATGAAGACACCAGAAACAGAATAGTAAGAAGTGAAAATTCATATCAGATTCTCAATACTGAATTATCATTTACACAAACTGAAATTTTAGCAGAATTAAAGCTTCATCCGGAACGATTTAGTCCCAATGTTCTGATGCGTCCCCTTTATCAGGAAATAATACTTCCAAACCTGGCGTACATCGGGGGACCGTCTGAAATTACTTATTGGCTTGAATTGAAGTTCGTATTCGAAAAACTGAATCTGACAATGCCGGTCTTATTGCTGAGAAATTGTGCCATGATTGCCGAACGGCCATCATTGAATAAATGGTCGAAACTTGGTTTTCAGATCACTGATATCTTCAGACCGGAAAATGAATTGATACGGGAATACCTCGATAAAAAGGAGGGACATTTTTCTTTGAAACAATATTCAGAAAAAATCTCTTCAATCTTCGATCAGATCACAATTGAAATTTCAGCGATCGATCAATCACTAAAAGCTACTGCTGAATCTGAAAAACATAAATCTGTCAATTCTATTTCTATGCTGGAGGAAAAAGTTTTACGTGCATTTAAACGTAAAGAAGAAGCAGAGATCAATCAGATTAAAAAGATCCGAGATAAATTTTTGCCCGGAGGAGTGTTACAGGAACGTAGTGAAACACTCTTACCCTTTTACATGAAATGGGGAAGTGATTTTATTGACGATATCAAAAAATCCTTCGACCCATTAGATTCCAGGTTTACAATATTTGAAGAAAAGGAATAATTTCTAAGTGAAATTTATTCAACAATAAATTTACCTGATGTGATCATTGACCGCTCACCCGAAATCCTGTAAAAATATATTCCTTTCTTAAGTTCGGATCCATTTAATGGAATGGAACGCGTATCGGATTTTACAAAATAGTATTCTTCATCAACAGCATTTCCAAGAATGTCGAAAACCTGTAGTTTGACATTTCCACTATAGCTTAGTTTATTATCGAATGAAACAATAGAACTGCTCCTCACAGGATTTGGAAAAACCTTACTGGAGATATCAGTTGTAAGGGTTTTTATATTGGTTGGATTAAACCAGATCTCTTCAATAGGCTTTGCCGTTACACTATTCGCTATGTATGGTAAACCGTACATATCCTGAATCGTTCGTAGCATGTCGTAATGATCATATCCAGTTATAGCATAGTTACCGGGTGTAACCATTGGTCCAACAAAAATACAAGGAACATGATTTGAAGAATAATTGTCATCTTCATCAAAGAGTACGATCAGTAAACTATTGTTGTTCATAGCCCAATTTACGTAGGGTGAGAGCACATCACTTACAAATCGATCACCTGTTTCAATTCTGGTTGGATCCACACCATCATGCATGGCATTATCAAGATTTGGAATTACAAAAGACAGATCAGGAAGTTGATTAAAGTCTGCCGGAAAATTATCAAGTGTCTGGTTACAACTTGCTGGAATTTGATTAGTTCCAGTACCTTGCCAGTGAACCCATGGACTATGCTTTCTTGCATATCCACCAGAAACTTCTACCAAAGATCCTACAGAAGGAAGATCTTCAGAATATCCGATAAAAGTAAAACCTGAGTAAAGCAATGATGCACCAAGATTTGGAGTAGAAAACGGCGTACCTACCGGAACATTATTTGAAGTTACACCTTGACTTTCTCCTGAAAACAATTTTATATAATTCGTCTGCGAAGGATGACTTAAGCCATAATACTCAACCATATTTGCACCGATCGTTGAAAGGTGATTTATATATGGAGCAGAAGACGACCCGATTATTTGCTGGTATGCATGGTGTTCTAAAACACAGATCACGACATGATCTGGTCGTGGAACCTCTGAATAAACCTTTGCGCTATTAATAAATAAAAGCGCGATAAGAGCAAATGCATTACGGTAATTCTTAACAGATACAGACATAGTTGGTTGTTGTTTAATAGTAAAATCATTGTATTTTTATTTACTTCGACAAAGGAACCTGCACAATCTGGTGGAAGTATGAACTGCTGAAAACCATGTTGTTGGAATAATTCAGTATTGCTTCAATTGCGTTTTATTGTGACACATTTTCTGGATTTTCAATCGATTCTTACACCTGATGATTGTTATCATTTCCAGTGAATATCATGTAATCCCCTAAATTCAAAACATTGTTCAAAAGTGACTCAGTAAAATTGATAAAATCTTTCAAATGACATAAAATGGATTCTTTATTGACAAAAAATAACAATATTTTTGTCCATGCATCAGAAAATTCTAATCGCCGATTTTGGTTCGCAGTATACCCAACTTATAGCCCGAAGAATAAGGGAATTAAATGTTTATTGTGAAATCCATCCTTTTCATCATTTTCCGGCACTAACATCTGATGTACAGGGTGTGATCATTTCCGGAAGTCCTTCTTCTGTAAGAGAAGAGAATCATCCGGAAATGAATATCGATGCAATTCGGGGAAAAGTTCCTGTTTTAGGAGTGTGTTATGGTGCACAACTTCTGGCATTTAAAAATGGGGGAGAAGTGCTACCTTCAAAAATAAGAGAATACGGACGAGCTCATTTAATTTCCATTGAAAAGAATGAACTCTTTGAAAATATTCCTCTCAATAGCACTGTCTGGATGTCGCATGGTGATACAATAGCTAAAATTCCTGAAAAGTTTCAGATCATTGCTCAGACGTCTGATGTAAAAGTTGCAGCATTCAAAATAGCTGATGAACTTACTTATGGAATCCAATTTCATCCGGAAGTGACGCATTCATCAGATGGAAAAGCTTTGATAAAAAATTTCATCGTCAACATTTGTAAATGTAAACAGGATTGGACACCTGCGGCATTTGTTTCTGAAACAATTGAAAACCTGAAATCGAAATTGCAAAACGATGTTGTCGTTTTAGGTTTATCAGGAGGAGTGGATAGCAGTGTTGCTGCAGTATTACTTCACCAGGCAATCGGAAAGAATCTTCATTGTATTTTTGTTGATAATGGATTGCTGAGAAAAAATGAATATTCACAAGTCCTGGAGTCGTATCAGCATATGGGATTGAATATAAAAGGTGTTGATGCAAAAGAGAAATTCTATACTGAACTGAAAGGCCTGACAGATCCTGAAGCAAAACGTAAAGCGATCGGAAAAGTTTTTATCGATGTTTTCGATGAAGAAGCACATCGCATCACCAATGTAAAATGGTTAGCACAAGGAACGATCTATCCTGATATAATCGAATCAGTAAGTGTAAAAGGCCCAAGTGCAACAATCAAGTCGCATCATAATGTCGGTGGATTACCCGAAAAAATGAATTTGAAAGTAGTCGAACCATTGAATACACTTTTTAAAGATGAAGTCCGTTCAGTAGGAAGGCAATTAAACATCGATCCATTGATTCTTAACCGACATCCATTTCCTGGTCCGGGTCTTGCAATTAGAATTCTGGGAGATATTACTCCTGAAAAAGTTGACATTGTTCAGCAGGCCGATGAAATTTTTATTACATCATTGAAAAACGAAGGTCTATATAACGATGTCTGGCAGGCAGGTGTGATTCTATTGCCTGTCCAATCTGTCGGAGTTATGGGTGATGAAAGAACTTATGAAAAAGCTGTCGTGCTAAGAGCAGTTCAGTCGATCGATGGAATGACAGCAGACTGGTGCCATCTGCCACATACATTTCTGGCAAAGGTCTCTAACGAAATCATTAATAAAGTGAAAGGAATAAACAGAGTTGTGTATGATATAAGTTCAAAACCACCGGCAACTATCGAATGGGAATAATATTTGTATCTTATCATTAAAAAAGGAAATTAAAATTACCACTTGCAATTCTTAAAAATCGAAATTGTGCTTCTAAAAAAAATTCTTTTATTGATCGGAATAGTTCTTACTCAGATTTCTTATGGGCAGACTTTGACTAAAAAAGATACTGCTGATATCAGATTTCTGAATTCCAGAAAATTCTATATCTATAAGGTTGAAAAAGGCGAGACGCTTTTTAGCATATCTCAGAAGTTTAATATACCTCAGGAAGAGATCATTCAATTCAACAAGGATATAAATCAGCAGGGGTTGAAGGCCAAAACAAAATTATGGGTTCCGGCATATTCCTGGTTGAAAAAAGATGCAAAGGCTGAAACTGAGACCGAAGAAGTTGAAGAAATTAATCCGGAGAAAAAACTTTACAAAATTGCAATTATCGCTACACTGAATTTACCGAAGATGTATATGCCTGATACTACAGCTTTGGATTCATCATATGTTGACGAGGCAATTGAAAGAGATATTGTCAATAGTTTGTCTTTTATAGAAGGTGCTATCAGAAGCGCAGAAATTCTGAAATCGGATGGGTTCAAATCCCAGATCGTTATTATCGATTCAGAACAAGACTCAACAAAACTCAATTCCAAACTTAAAACACATTCACCTGATCTTATTATTACGAATGAAAACGGAAGCATACTTAAATACCTGACTCACTTTTCCGATCATAAGAACATCCGGCTATTGTCCTGCGGTATTAATACTACGGAACTCATAAAGGAATCTAAAAATTCAGTAGCACTTTTTCCATCTTCTTTGAGTCAGTGTGAAGAGATGGGTTATTTTAATGCAAAATATTTTCCGGGTGCTGTTGCAATAACTATCAGAACAACTCAGGCAAAAGAAAATGAAAGAAGTATAGCATTCAAGAATGGCTGGAAAACAGGTGGTGGCGGGAAATCGCTGTATCTTGATTATTCAAAAGGTGGAGCTAAAGCGATGGCAGATAGTTTATCCAAAAATAAAAACAATGTAATATTTATTTCATCCTCTAATGAAGATATGGTTTCAACCATTCTGGGAGAATTGAAGGAGCATGTTTTGGAAAAAACAATTACAGTAGCAGGTTTACCAACATGGCAATATTTTGAAACGATCGATCAGAATCTGATGGACAAGTGCAATGTGTATATTTTCAGTTCAGGATTTATTCAGTATGGAAATTCTACTGTGGAAAATTTCAGAAAATATTATCGTGAAACGTTTAGTGGTGAACCCTCAGAATTTGCTTTTCAAGGGTATGATGCAATGCTTTTCGCTGGAAAGAATCTTATGAAATACGGGAAAAAATTTATTTCCACCGGGAAAACAATGTCTGTAGCAGGGATTTTTTCTGAATATGAAATCGAAGTTGATGCAAAGGAAAATAAAGTTATCCATGTTTATCAGCCTACAAAAGATGATCAGATTGATTACTTCAAAAAGATAACGAAGAAGTAATGCCGATCGACAAGGAAATAATTGCTGAATGGTTCAGGGGACTTCAGGACAGAATCTGTGCAGGGCTTGAAGTGGGCGATGGAAAAGGAAAATTTATAGAAGATAAATGGATCCGTGAAGAAGGCGGTGGCGGTCGGACGCGGATATTGCAAAATGGAAACGTCATCGAAAAAGGCGGAGTAAATTTTTCCGCAGTTCATGGCAAAGCTCCTGAGTTTTTGATTCAGCAACTTAAAGCAGATCAGGATGCACAGTTTTTTGCAACAGGAGTTTCAATTGTAATTCATCCGGAAAATCCACATGTGCCGATCATCCATATGAATGTACGGTATTTCGAAATGTCCGGCGGAATTTCCTGGTTTGGCGGTGGAATCGATCTGACTCCACATTATGTTAAGCAGGATGATGGGGAATTTTTTCATGGGATGCTGAAACAAGCTTGTGATAAGCATCATTCGGGATATTATCCTGAATTTAAAAAATGGGCTGATAATTACTTCTATATAAAACACAGAAAAGAAACCCGTGGTATTGGTGGAATATTTTTCGATCACTTAAAACCAACTCCTGAAATTTCTATGAATGACCGGTGGAATTTTGTAAAAGAAATCGGCGAAACTTTTTTACCGGTCTATACAGAGCTGATCAAAAGAAACAGAAATGAAAAATTTTCTGAAGCTGAAAAAGAATGGCAGTTTTTAAGACGTGGACGATATGTCGAATTTAATCTGGTATATGACCGGGGAACTAAATTTGGTTTAGAAACTGACGGGCGAACAGAATCTATTTTAATGAGTCTGCCAAAGATGGCTTCATGGGAATATAATTACATTCCCAAAACCGGTAGCCGCGAAGAAAATACAATGTCGTTGTTAAAAAAAGACATTGACTGGGTCAAATGAAAATGTTTGGAGATTCTGTATTTGAATTTTTGAAAGACCTGAAACCTAAATTCAGTTTATCCAATGGAATTTCCTGTTTATTACCATTTGAAAATCCAGAGGTTATTGAAGTGAATAAAACTTTTTACAAAACTTTCTATAATGATAAAATTCCAAGGCAGATGATTCTTGGAATTAATCCCGGCAGATTTGGTTCAGGTATTACCGGCATTTCATTTACAGACCCGATAAAACTTGAAACAGAACTTAGAATTAAAAACTCATTTGTAAAACGCGCTGAGTTGTCAAGTGATTTTATCTATCAGGTCATCCGGCAATATGGCGGTCCGGAGATATTCTTTAAACGATTTTATATTTCTGCAGTTTGTCCGATAGGTTTTTTAAAAGACTCGAAAAATATTAATTATTATGACGATAAAGTTCTTTTAGCTTCAGTCCATCAGTTTATCATACAAAACATAGAATTGCAACTTACTTTTGGAATTGACAGGACCATTGCATATTGTTTAGGTGAAGGAGAAAACTTCAAGTATCTGAATCGGCTTAATCAGGAATTTGATTTCTTTGAAAAGATCGTTCCTTTACCGCATCCACGATTTATAATGCAATACAGGCGGAAATTTATTCCTGATTATGCAGGAAGGTATTTAGAGGCTTTTAAGAGCAACTAATCGTTAAAAAGTGAGTAAAATGTGTTTAAATCTGCTTAAAGATTCACAATAAATTATCATATTTGTCAACCTAAATTAAAGAACAATGTCGGAAAATCATCATTCAGGTTCAGAAACTAAAAAAGGACTTTGGTATACATATTTCGGTAAAGGCGGCGCTGCTGTTTTTGCTTTCCTTTGGATCCTCTTGCTTTTAAGCTGGGTATTCTATGTGTTAAAATGGGGTTGATCAAACCAAACTCCATAAAAAAAGTGCATTCCTCACGGTCTGCACTTTTTTGCGTTTGAAGCTTTTGTTCGTGTATAATATCAGATCTGAATTATCGATTTTGTTTTAAAGAAAGCATTGCTGATTTCTACGTATTAATGACTACTCACTTATTTCGACATCGACTTGATCTTAGCAATATAAGCCGGGTCTTCAGCGTAATTCTCACCAAGGAATGTCAGGTAGCGTTCTGTTAACTTGAACGACTGGTCTTGCCAGTATTTATAGTCCTTTACACAATCCTGCCAGTTTTCATATACTGCATAATGATTTTGTGTACGGTATTTCTTAAGTTCCTGTTGAGTTCCTTTGATGATCAGATTTGACTCAGGTAAGTATATACCAACAGCAGAAGTTTTTCTCTTGAATGGAAAACGCATTCCTAACAGATTGTTAGCACGTTTTGACAAGTAAGAGTTTAAGTGACCGGATTCGATCATGATCTGAGCATAGACTTGTTCCTGGCAAATGATATGATTTGAATCCAGTTCTCGTCTTAGATTTTCTTCTGTCAATGGTAAGATGTTTTTCTTTGATGTCTTAGTCAGATCCGACGCAGTAACTGGACCATTATAAGAGAAATCATCGAACGATAAAACGAAGAAGAACAGGAAGAAGAAAAATGCGAAGATGTTATTCCACATTTTCGATGTCGCCTTTGACACAGTTGGCAGCATGAAGTTTTCGCATTCTTCATTCATGCATAACACGTAGTCTTTTTGTACGTGTACTTTTTTCGAATGACAACAGCTTGTTTTCATGTTTTTTAAGTTTTGATTTAAGCGCGTTTGGTTTGCTCATGGCTGTGTCTCTTGAACGGTACAAAAGTATGCCTTTGGCCGGACAGGAATGAAGTCTATTTGGTCAAACGGTTAACCCGGTTTGGCAAAACCATGAAAAGGCAGGGTAAAAATTCAAATGCTTGAAAATGAGCTGTAAAGGCTAAAATCACGGTAAAAACTTCAAATTTTTGCAAAAAATGCGGTCGGTGAGCTATGGAAAGAAGACTGAAAGTTAAAAATCAGTAATTGGCTCTAATTAAATAATCCGGGTAAAAATGAATCTATGGAATGTTGATAATTTTTATTTTAAATTTTTAAAATAGAAGTAAAGGAACAACGAATTTTAAAAATTAAATGTTCGTTGAGGTATTAGAAGGTACACAGATAGAGTAATTGCGATTAACATAAGATCATATATGGGACATAAACAAACACATAAATTGACTCAATTTAGAAGATTGATTTTTAGCCCTTTTGTCCCATAATTAATATTATGTTAAGTAGCATTAATCTGTTTCCAGCCCACTTTCGGGCTTTTCTGATTCTTACTCGTTTTTAAATGACTTTCCAGGTCGACTGTCAACTGACTTAAATAAAAATATTATTGCATAAAAAAGCCCGGAAAATCCGGGCTCCTTTTTCGTTTCTTAGAAAACTATTCCAATGTCTTTAACTGCTCTGACACCTTTGTGTATTTTTCAGTTTCCCCTGTTCTGATGTACAATTGTTTTAATGATGTCAAAGTTCCTTTGTAAGTATCTTTGTCATCAGCTGACTTGTTCGGATTTGTTTCCAATGACTTCTCCAGATATGGTTGCGCCTCTTTGAACTTCAGTTCATACTTTGCTTTAGCTTTGTCAAATTCAACATTTGATTTTAACAAGTTAGCTCCATTTATCATCTCTACAGCCTGATTAAAATATAAAGCACCAAGATTATAGTTTAGTACATAGTTTGATGGATCAATTGCAATACCATCTTTATATGCTTTTTCTGCTCTGGAGATATAATCTGTGTATTGTTCCGGCTTCAACGCTTCCTTAGCTTCTTTGTCACGAGGATTTGCCAGATTATCAAAGGTTGCTCCTAAAGCAAGATACAAACTTGGATTCTTTGAGTCGTGAGCGATCGCTGCATCTAATGCTGCTGTTGCTTCCTTTTGTTTTCCGCTCGATAAAAGAATGTTGATCTCATTTAACATCAAACCCAGACTATCCGGATATGCTGCACGACCTTCACGGATAGTTTTAAGTGCATTCACAGTATCTTTTTCTTTCATATAGATCTCGCTCAACGAAAGGAAAATCTTGTCGTCGTTGAATTTATATGAAATAAGCTGATTGTAATATTGTTTAGCTTTCGTCATGTCACCTGCATGTTCTGCTGAGTACGCAGAATTCAGGATCACCGATGTATCTCCCGGTGACATGATCAGAACTTTTTCAAATTCCACTAATGCAGTTTTGAAATCTTTCGATTCATATGCCTTAACACCATTCTTGAAAACATCGTTTACAACAAGTGGAATTCTGACAGTTGTAATCTCATCGGCCCAGTCATTTTTGGGATCCAATTGATTGGCTTTAGCAAATGACTCATAAGCCACCCAAAGACAATTATCACAAAGACCTTTATATTTTTCACTATTGTACAATGCGGCATATATTAACCCCTTGTAATACCAGGTCTTTGCCATTCCTGATGTTGACTCATGCACGGATGCTTCGTCTATGGCCTCCTTTGCTTTGTCATATTGCTGATATGGTTCTTTATAAAAGTTCCATGCTGTCTGAACCTTTGGTTTCTGTGAGAAAGCTAAAGTTACAGATAAACAACTTGTTAGGACGATTAAGCTAATTCTTTTCATATTCCTTTTTTGCTAAATATTATGTTAAGTTAGAGTTGGTCCGGCGTCGGTTCATCTGACTCCGGTTCTGATGGTGATTCACTTTGATCTGATGATTCTTCGATAGTTCCGGTAACAGGCTCTGTTCCTGCTGCCAGTTCCATCGCTGCTTTCTTTTCTTCTTCGTCGATCTCAACTTTTGCAACCGATGCAATTTCATCATCATCATCCAAACGGATCAGGCGAACACCTTGTGTCGCTCTTCCCATTATCCTTAACTCACCAATACTCATCCTGATGGTCACACCTGATTTATTGATGATCATAAGATCATCGCTGTCATCAACAACTTTTACCGCAATTAAATTACCGGTTTTCTCTGTAATGTTAATGGTCTTTACTCCTTTTCCACCACGATTCGTAATTCGATATTCTTCTACTTCCGAACGTTTTCCATAACCCTTTTCTGAAACAACCATTAATGATTCTTTTTCAGGGTCGGTTACACAAACCATTCCAATTACAACATCGTCAGGACCATCTAAAGTAACTCCTTTTACACCGATAGAATTTCTTCCCATCGGACGAACAGTTTGTTCTTTAAAACGAACAAGTTTACCTTTTTTGGTGGCAAGCATGATCTCATTCTTACCATTGGTCAATCGAGCTTCCAGAAGTACATCATCATCCTCAATTGTTATCGCATTGATACCACTCATACGCGGACGGGAATAAGCTTCAAGTGATGTCTTTTTGATCGTACCATTTTTAGTACACATCACAATGAAATTATTGTTGATGTACTCTTCATTTTCAAGATCCTTGATATTGATGAAAGCTTTCACTTTGTCATCCGGACTCAGGCTGATCAGGTTCTGAATCGCTCTTCCTTTGGAAGTTTTATTTCCTTCAGGAATTCCATAAATGCTTCTGTAATATTCAATAAGTTTCATTAACTCATTGTATTCATCACGGATCTTATCTCTTTCAAGTCCGGTCAGTCTTTGTAAACGCATTTCCAGAATTGCCTTCGACTGAATCTCAGACAATCCGAATGTTGTCATCAATCCTTCCTGAGCAATCGGTGGAGTCTGTGATGCTCTGATCAATTTGATCACTTCATCCAGATGGTCTAATGCGATCAGTAAACCTTCTAAAATGTGTGCTCTCTTTTCTGCTTCAGCAAGATCATATTTCGTACGGCGGATCACAACTTCATGGCGGTGATTGACAAAATGTACGATCATGTCTTTCAGGTTAAGTAACATTGGACGGCCATTTACCAGAGCAACGTTATTCACACTGAATGAAGATTGAAGTGCTGTATATTTGTAAAGATTATTCAGTACGACATTTGATACGGCATCTCTGCGTAATTCATAAACTACACGGATACCATCGCGATTTGATTCATCACGGATATCTGTAATACCATCGATTTTCTTTTCATTGATCAGATCAGCAGTCCGCTTGATCATCTCCGCTTTATTTACCTGGAATGGAACTTCAGTTACGATGATCCTGTCTTTACCACTTGCTGTAGTTTCAATAGTAGCACGGGCTCTTAATACGATCTTTCCGCGACCGGTCATCAAAGCTTCTTTAACACCGCTATACCCGTAAATGATACCTGAAGTTGGAAAATCAGGAGCCTTCACAATCTTGATCAGGTCTTCAATTGGAATATCTTTATTGTCGATATATGCAATTGTTCCATCGATAACTTCAGTTAAATTATGCGGTGGCATATTGGTTGCCATTCCTACTGCAATTCCGGAAGCACCATTGATCAATAGGTTGGGAACTTTTGCCGGTAATACGGTTGGCTCTTCAAGACTATCGTCGAAGTTCAGTGTGAAATCGACAGTATCTTTTTCTATATCGGATAATAATTCTTCTGCAATCTTTCTCAGACGAGCTTCAGTATATCGCATAGCTGCCGGACTATCGCCATCCATTGAACCGTAGTTACCTTGTCCATCTACTAATGGATATCGTAAACTCCAGTCCTGAGCCATACGTACCATTGCGTCATAAACAGAACCATCTCCATGCGGATGGTATTTACCTAAAACTTCACCGACGATACGGGCTGATTTCTTATGTGGTTTATTACTGGCCACACCAAGATCAAGCATTCCGTAAAGTACTCTTCTATGAACCGGTTTCAAACCATCGCGCACATCGGGTAAAGCACGGGAAACAATTACTGACATCGAATAATCGATGTAGGCAGTTTTCATTTCTTCTTCAATGTTAATCGGAATTATTTTCTCTCCTTCTGACATATTTATTTTGCTAAAAATCTTTTATTAAATTTTCTTATGATAATTATTGCTTAAAATAATTTGATGGTATGTAAAATTACGTTTCAATGAAAACGTTATCAATACCGGAAATAGTGTATAGAAATATCAACAGAAATTTGGCTATCGATAAACTAAAAACACCCCTCCCCCGTCTTTATTTTAAGTGGCCCGAATTTACAAAAAATCCCTGAAAAAGATGTAATTCTAACAAACAGATTTTTGTTGAAAAGTTACCCTGACCATATGACAGTTTACCGTCATTTGCACGTTAATTGCAGTACGAACAAAGTAATCGCTAAATTTGTTCATATCTTACAAATCCTCTAGCGAACCTTAAAATCAAGTAAATCGTAATACTGTTAAACACTCAATAAATGGAAGCTAAATTCTCTCCCCGCGTAAAAGACGTGATTACCTTTAGTCGCGAAGAAGCCTTACGCCTGGGTCACGACTATATAGGCACAGAACATTTACTTTTAGGTCTCATTCGCGAAGGCGAAGGAATGGCCATAAAGATTCTCAAGTCCCTGGGTATTAACCTGGCTGAGCTGCGCAAATCAGTCGAAAACTCTGTAAAAGGCAGTGCAACTTCAATCAATAACCTCAACAATATTCCTCTTACCAAACAGGCTGAAAAGGCTTTGAAAATCACTTATTTGGAAGCGAAAGTTTTCAAAAGTGATGTAATTGGTACTGAGCATTTGTTGCTTTCTATTCTTAAGGATGAAGATAATATTGCAACTCAGATCTTAAACCAATACGGTATCAACTATGAGATCGTGAAGGAAGAACTGGATGTGATCAAATCAAACTTCCGTTCTGAAGCTCCTCAAAATCCATCTGATGATGATCCTTATGCAAAAGATGATGAAGGTGGCAGCGGAATGACAAGTAAAAAAGGTACTGATTCAAAATCTAAAACTCCTGTTTTGGACAATTTTGGTCGTGACCTTACAAAAGCCGCAGAAGACGGACGATTGGACCCTATCGTAGGTCGTGAAAAAGAAATAGAACGTGTTTCTCAGATTCTTTCCCGTCGTAAGAAAAATAATCCTATTCTGATTGGAGAACCGGGTGTTGGTAAATCAGCAATCGCTGAAGGACTGGCGCTTCGTATTGTTCAACGTAAAGTATCCCGCGTACTTTTCAATAAGCGAATTGTTACTCTTGATCTTGCTTCATTAGTTGCCGGTACCAAATACCGTGGTCAATTCGAAGAAAGAATGAAAGCCGTAATGAATGAGCTTGAAAAATCACCTGATGTAATTCTATTCATCGATGAAATTCATACGATCATTGGTGCCGGTGGCGCTTCAGGATCTCTGGACGCATCGAATATGTTCAAACCTGCTCTTGCGCGTGGTGAAATCCAATGTATCGGTGCCACTACACTCGATGAGTATCGTCAGTACATTGAAAAAGACGGTGCATTAGACAGACGTTTCCAACGTGTGCTTGTTGAACCGGCTTCTGTTGATGAATCTATGGAGATCCTTAAAAACATTAAAGACCGCTATGAAGAACATCACAATGTAAATTATACACCGGAAGCAATTAAAGCTTGTGTTACTCTTACTGCACGTTATATCACTGACCGTTTTCTTCCGGATAAAGCTATCGATGCTTTAGATGAAGCAGGATCTCGTGTCCATATTACAAATATCCATGTACCAAAAAACATTCTTGAATTAGAAAGTAAGGTTGCAGATATTAAGAATGAAAAGAATCGTGTTGTCAGAAGTCAGAAGTATGAGGAAGCTGCAAAACTTCGTGATACTGAAAAACAACTTCTTGAGCAATTAGAGTCTGCTAAGAAGATCTGGGAAGAAGAAACAAAATCGCATCGCTATACAGTAAATGAACAAGATGTTGCTGAAGTTGTTGCCATGATGACAGGAATTCCTGTTACTCGTGTAGCACAAACTGAAAGTCACCGCCTGGTTAAAATGGCAGATGAGTTAAAGGTAAAGTGATCGGACAGGATGAAGCTATTGCAAAAGTTGTAAGAGCTATCCAGCGTAACCGTGCCGGACTAAAAGATCCGAATAAACCAATCGGAACATTTATCTTCCTTGGTCCTACCGGAGTTGGTAAAACTGAATTGGCTAAAGTAATTGCCCGTTACCTCTTCGATTCTGAAGATGCTCTGATTCGTATTGATATGAGTGAGTACATGGAGAAATTTGCAGTTTCCCGTCTTATCGGTGCTCCTCCGGGATATGTAGGTTACGAAGAAGGTGGTCAGTTGACTGAAAAAGTTCGTCGTAAACCATATTCGGTTGTACTTCTTGATGAGATTGAAAAAGCGCATCCGGATGTATTCAATTTACTACTTCAGGTTTTAGATGAAGGTATGCTTACAGATAGTCTTGGTCGTAAAGTTGACTTCAAGAATACGATCATGATCATGACTTCTAATATCGGATCTCGTCAGTTGAAAGATTTCGGACAAGGTGTTGGATTCTCTACAAACGCTAAACTTACCGGTGCTGATGAACATTCACGCGGTGTAATTGAAAGCGCATTGAAGAAAGCCTTTGCTCCTGAATTCCTGAATCGTATTGATGATGTTGTTATGTTCAACTCACTTGAAAAAGCACACATCCATAAGATCATCGATGTTGAATTGGTTCACTTGTACAAACGCATTACTGAACTCGGTTATAAAATTAAATTGACTGATGAAGCGAAAGACTTTATCGCCGACCGTGGATTTGACAGCAGTTATGGTGCCCGTCCACTGAAACGTTCTATACAGAAGTATCTGGAAGATCCGTTGGCAGAAGAGATCATTAAAGCTGAATTAGCTGAAGGTGACATTCTCGAAGTCAATTTCGACAAGGAAACATCGACACTGAAAATAAATGTTGTAAAAGCAAACGCTTCTCCAACTCCACCTCCTGCAAAATCCAGTGGGTCGACAAGGAAGAAGAAAGAAGAATAATCAATAGTGACATTAACAAAAAAGCCGGAAATATTTCCGGCTTTTTTGTTTTTTACCACTTTCTCTTTTAGGTCAAGTGAAGGGTCAAGGGTAAATACTATTTTACCTTTGACCCTTCACCTTTGACCTGATATGAATTACTTACTTTGAAACATCTCCATCACCTCATTACTGATACCGGTAGTAGCATACCCTCCATCATGATAAAGATTCTGCATTGTTACCATTCTGGTCAGATCACTGAATAAAGTAACGCAGTAATCTGCACATGCATCTGCACTTGCATTTCCAAGTGGTGAAAGTGAATCTGCAAAATTGTAGAAATCTTCAAAGCCTTTAATTCCTGATCCTGCTGTAGTCTTTGTAGGTGATTGTGAAATGGTATTTACACGTACCTTTTTTGCTTTACCATAGTGATATCCAAAACTTCTTGAAATAGATTCAAGCATGGCTTTAATGTCTGCCATATCAGTATAAAAAGGATAAGTTCTTTGTGCAGCAATATATGTCAGAGCAACAACACTTCCCCATTCGTTTATAGCATCCATTTTCATGGCAACGCTTAACATTTTATGGAGTGAGAGAGCTGATACATCAATTCCCTTCTGATAATAATCGTAATTACTTTCTACATAAGAAATGTTCTTACGGATGTTCACTGACATACCAATCGAATGTAAAACAAAATCTACCTTACCGCCCATGATATCCATCGATCTTGAATACAGATTAGTCAGATCTTCAATAGACGTTGCATCAGCCGGTATGATCTCTGATTTAGTTTCATCTGCAAGTTTCTTGATTTCGCCCATACGCATTGCTATAGGTGCGTTTGTGAGTACGATCTGTGCACCTTCCTCATGACAACGTTGTGCAACTTTCCAGGCGATAGAATTCGAGTCTAATGCCCCGCTGATAATTCCTCTTTTGCCTTTTAAAAGATTGTTTGACATAATTATTTTGTTTGTGGTAAATATAGTTAAATTTAATTTCCTAAAAGTTCCTTTGCATTCTGCATAGCAATCGCTGTTGGTTTGTCTCCGCTCAACATCCTTGCTACTTCAACAATTCTTTCTTCAGCACTTAATCTTGAAACTTTTGTAAATGTTCTCTTTCCTATTACTTCTTTGTAAACGAAAAAGTGGACATCGCCTCTGCTTGCAATTTGTGGAAGGTGAGTAATAGCAAGTAACTGAAGTGATGATGAAAGATCATTCATCACATTTCCGATCTTATATGCAGTTTCTCCACTAACACCGGTATCAATTTCATCGAAGACTACCGTAGGCAGATCTATTAATTTTGCTACGATCGCTTTCAGACAAAGCATCAGTCGGCTTAGTTCACCACCGGAAGCTACTTTACTAATTTCAGAATAAGCTACACCTTTGTTTGCAGAAAATAAAAATCTGATAGAATCTTTTCCTGTTAAATTCAATTCATTGTTTCCCAGTGATTCCTGTTCAATTTTCAGGATAGCATTCGGCATTCCTAATTCGGAAAGCATTTTTTTTACTTTGGTTTCAATTCCCGGAATAACTTTTGCGCGGGATGCTGATATTTTATCAGCTTTCATTAAAAGCGTTGCAAAAAGTTTTTCCTTTTCCTTTTCCAGCCCTTCAATTCTTTCATCCATTGAATTGATGTTCTCAAGTTTCTTTTCAAAATCATTTTTGAGAGCGATCAGTTCCTGTGTGGAATTGACTCTGTGCTTTTGTTCAAGTCTGTTCAGAATATTCAACCTGTCATTCACAATTTCCAGACGTTGAGGATCCAACTGTACTTCGTCTGAAATACTGGTACTTTCCTGAGAAATATCTTTTAATTCGATCTGAACTGATTTCAGACGTTCTGCAACGACTTCTAATTTAGAATTGTACTTACTCAATTGCTGAACGATCTGAACAGCACTCGAAATGGATGTCAGCAGATCTGTTTCACCACCGGAAATCACTTCGTCAAGTTTAGACAAACCCACTCTGATCTCTTCACTATGCGATAAGGTTTTCAATTCTTCATCCAACTTCTCTTTTGTTTCGCCGGTTTCAAGGGCAGCTTCTTCCAGTTCGTTGAATTGAAAAGTGATATAGTCCTGTTCAGATTTAGATTTTGCTTCATCAGCTTTTAATTCATTGAGCTGAACCAATAATTTCTTGTAATCTGAAAATTTTTGTTGGTAGTCTGTTAATTCATTATCAATACCGGCAAATGAATCTACAACTGATAACTGAAATCCTGATTTATTCAGCAGTAAAGTTTCATGCTGAGAATGAATGTCTACAAGCAGATTTCCAAGTTCTTTTAATTGTGAAATGCTGACAGGCGTATCATTGATAAATGCTCTTGATTTGCCTTCTTTGGATATTTCACTCCTGATTATGATCCTTGATTCCGGGTCTAGTTCATTGGATGAAAAGAATTCATCAATGAATTTATTCTTTGAATCAAATTCACCTTCAACTATGCACTTTTTAGTTTTATCTAAAAGCGAATTTGAATCAGCTCTTTGTCCGAGTAACAAGCCTAAGGCCCCAAGTAAAATTGATTTCCCTGCTCCTGTCTCTCCTGTAATTATATTTAATTTTTTACCGAATTGTAACTGAAGCTCGTCTATTAAGGCGTAATTTTTAACTGCGAGTGATGTCAACATATAAGTTGAAAGCTTTTTGAATTAGAGAATTATTCTTTGGGTACACCCATAAAATTTGACATATCCATGATCTGATAATCTGCAGGAACTTTAAAAAGATCATCTGATAAATTATCTTCAAGATCTACTTTTGTTGCGACCATTTTATAGGATTTACCATCTTGCGCAGATTCAAATTCCATCATAAGACCATTAAGTCCATTGATCTTTGTATCATAAGAATAATTTCCTTTGATGTCATTTGTAAACCAGACATCATAAACCTTGGTGTCGTCTTTATAGTTTGAAGTGATAATAGCTTTGTAACACGTATACCCTGCTATTACTTTTGATTCTCTGGTGATCTGTACTTTCGGTTCAGTTGCAACACCATTTTTTTTCATCATTGCATCCCGATTCATTTTCATAGCCATCTTATTTCCGGAATTTTCCATCAATAAGTATCCTGTATTAGCCAGATTGTCAGAGATCATTACTGTCGTTCCTTTATCCGATTGCATTTCCACCCTTGACATGTCTTTTTTTATGTATAAAATATATTCAAGTGGTTTTGAAGCAATATTTTTGTCTGAAACAGAAGTGATCTTATACGCAATCTTAGCAGAAGAAACAGTGTGTTTAGTGTTCTGGGAAAATGCACTTCCACATACGAATATGACTAAAATAAATAGCGTTGTTCTGATAGTTCTCATTGTATTGCTGATTTCGAGTTTTAGCAAATGTAGTCAATCAATTTTTAAAACTACACACCCTTTTTGATGGTTTTTTTAATGGCTGAGTGGACTGTAAGATTTGAATAGATTCCATTAAAAAATTTAAATACTGATTTACAATAAAATCAGGCACTTTCAGGTTGATATTGAGAGTAATTTCTATGGAAAACCTTGTTCATATCTTTTAAAACAAAGGCGGGGCGCATGTTTCAGGTAGTTCTAACTTTAAATCCACTATAAAATAAAGTATTTCCATGGCGAATAAGCTAAAAAGCGACACTGACGAGGTAGTAAAAGAGAAGAAGGAGAAGTCGAAAAAGAGTACGAATAAAGTAACATTAAAAGACAGGTTTGCATCATTCCGTTCATTCTTTGCTGATGAAAGGACACATAAGATCTTTGGATTATTTCTGTTGATGCTATCATTTTTCATGGTAGTTGCATTCATTTCAAATTTGTTTACATGGAAAGAGGACCAGGCCATAGCCGGTATCGATTCAATCTGGAAACTGATCACTACAGAAGTTGAAGTGAAAAACTGGCTCGGTAAATTCGGTGCTCTTACTGCCTTGAAATTTGAGAACCAATGGTTCGGAATATGTGCATTTGTATTTCCGTTTCTTTTTGTCCTCGCCGGGATTCGGATCATCTGGGAAGTAAATTTACTACCTGTAGGAAAAACGCTACGATATTCACTCTTTGCTACGATATGGATAAGTACTTTTCTTGGGTACATTTTCCATAACAATTCCTCTTTGCTGATGTTGGCCGGTGGATATGGTTACAGAATGAGTCAAAGTCTGAATGCTATCATCGGATTTATCGGAACAGGTACATTACTTGTTTTTTCATTCGTCGGATTCTTAGTTGCTGCATTCAATATTCCGTTAAAACGTAAGATGGAAGAATCGTTAAGTCCGGTGTCTGATGCCATCAATGAAGTTGTTGCTGTTGATGAACCTATTAAGGTGAACAAACCCAAAAAGGAAAGTATGGCCGGCGTTGTTGAACTTGAATTAGGACATGAAGAAGAGGAAGAACTAGAAGAAGAAGAAGAAGAACTTGAAGAAGAAGGCGACTTTATCAACTTAGATGAGGAAGAAGAAGAAGAAGAAATAGAAGTTTTAGTTGAAGAAGATATTCTTGAGTTAACGCCGGTAGTTACTGCTCCTACAAAAACAATTGGTGATGGCGATTTGACGCTGGAAGTTCTGGATATTCCTGAAGAAGTTCCTGTCATCGATGGTTCGGAAGAATTACCGCATGCACAAGGTGACTATGATCCGACACTTGATCTTTCATCATACCGCTACCCTACTCTGGATCTACTGGAAAACTACGGTGATAAGAAAGTAGAAGTTAATAAAGAAGAACTTGAAGCTAATAAAAATAAAATTGTTGAGACATTAAGTCATTACAATATTGGAATTGATAAGATCAAAGCTACGATCGGGCCCACAGTTACTTTGTTTGAAATTGTACCTCAGGCCGGAATCAGGATCTCGAAAATTAAAAATCTGGAAGATGATATCGCACTAAGCTTAGCGGCTCTTGGGATTCGTATCATCGCTCCTATTCCTGGAAAAGGAACGATCGGTATTGAGGTTCCAAACCTGAAACCGGAGATCGTAGCGATGAAGTCAATTCTTGGTTCAGAAAAATTTGTGAATACAGATTACGAACTTCCGATTGGTTTCGGGAAAACGATCAGCAATGAAGTATTTGTTGCCGATCTGACAAAGATGCCCCATCTATTAATGGCCGGTGCTACGGGTCAGGGTAAGTCTGTCGGATTAAATGCGATTCTTGTTTCACTACTCTACCGTAAGCATCCTGCTCAGGTAAAATTTGTGTTAGTTGATCCGAAAAAAGTGGAATTGACATTGTTCAAAACAATTGAACGACATTTCCTTGCTAAACTTCCTGGTGAAGCTGAGGCTATTATCACAGATACAAAAAAAGTGATAAACACTTTGAATTCACTTTGTATGGAAATGGATCAGCGTTACGAATTGCTCAAAGATGCACAGGTAAGAAATATAAAAGAATACAATGCAAAGTTCATCGCAAGAAAACTGAATCCGGGTAATGGTCATAAGTTTTTACCGTACATCATTCTGGTTGTCGATGAGTTTGCAGATTTGATCATGACTGCAGGAAAAGAAGTTGAAACTCCGATAGCACGTCTTGCGCAGTTAGCCAGAGCAATTGGAATTCACCTGATCATTGCTACACAGAGACCTTCTGTTAACATTATAACAGGAACGATCAAAGCCAACTTCCCGGCACGGATTGCCTTCAGAGTAACTTCTAAAATTGATTCAAGAACAATTCTTGATACAGGCGGTGCTGATCAATTGATCGGACGTGGAGATATGTTATTCTCAACAGGAGCTGACTTGATTCGTCTGCAATGCGCTTTCGTGGATACTCCTGAAGTAGAAAAGATCACTGACTTTATCGGTAGTCAACGAGGTTATTCTGATGCTCACTTATTACCTGAATATCATGACGAGAGCGGCGATGGTTCACGATCAGATATCAGCATGGATGACAGGGATCCTTTATTTGAAGACGCTGCGCAGATCATTGTGCAGAATCAGCAAGGTTCTGCATCACTTTTGCAAAGAAGGCTGAAACTTGGATATAATCGCGCCGGTCGGATCATTGATCAATTGGAAGCTGCCAAGATCATTGGTCAATTTGAAGGCTCTAAGGCGAGAGAAGTGTTAGTGAAAGATCCTATTTCACTAGAACACATCCTTGGCAACCTGCGAAGCAAGGATAACTAATTGCATTTGAGCGATATATGAGAATGAAGGGCAGGCATAATAGCCTGCCCTTTTTTATGGAATGCTTTTTGATTTAGAGGTAAAGAATTACCTTCGCAGCTATAAAGAAAGTAGATCAACTCACGATATGAAAGCCAGAATTTTTGCCCTCTTATTACTTATTTCTCCTATGCTTACTTATGCACAGCAAGATGCAAAAGCACAGGAAATCCTGAAATCTGTCAGCACAAAATTTAAATCCTATAAATCTTACAAAGCAAATTTCAGTATTATAATTGAAAACAGCAGAGATAAATCGAGAGAAGTTCAGAAAGGTATTATTTACATCAAAGGAAATAAATATCGTTTGGAAATTGCAGGTCAAGACGTGATCAGTGATGGTAAGACCCGTTGGACATACGTTAAAGATGCTAACGAAGTTCAGATCGATGTTCAGAAAACAGACGAGAATACCATCTCCCCTACTAACATTTTTACAATTTATGAAAAAGGATGGCAATCAAAATATACAGGTGATGCCAAGGACAAAACAATTACTTATGCTCAGATTGAACTAGTGCCGAGCGAAGGAAAAAATAAAAACATTTTTAAGATAAAATTATCGATAAACAAATCTGATAAATCTATTTCATCAGCAAAAATGTTAGATAAGAACGGTGGAACTCAAACGATCAATGTAGAAAAGATAAGTCCTGATGGTGGTGCAGATGATGCAATATATGTTTTTAATAAAGCCAAGTATCCCGATGCTGAAATCGTTGATCTGAGATAAAAAATTAAAAAGTCCTTTATAGGACTTTTTTTTGTGTAATAAATATTTATCCTAAATACTTAATACTATGAAAAAAGCACTACTCACAATCTTACTGCTCGGACCTTTCATTGTAAGGTCACAAACTATTACAACTGCTGATTTGCCAACTGCAGGGCTTGCATGGATCACTGGAAATGATTCAACCTACTCCCAGGCAATTCCTTCAGGTGGTACTGGACAAACCTGGGATTATAGTACTCTGCAGAATTTAGAGAATGACACAGCTGGATTTATTAACGCTGCCGGAACTCCTTATGCTTCCAGTTTTCCAAATTCAAATCTGGCTGGTTATGATTCGCAATCAGGAATCTATTCTTATTTCACAACAAATACTTCCGGAATTTACCTGGACGGAATTATTGGACCATCCATTCAATATATTTATGAAAATAGCCAACTTTATATTCCTGTACCCTTTACATATGGTGATGTAAGAAATACATTTTCCAGAATCCAGATTGATAGTGTTTACCTTGGGTTCAACTCGCGATTTGTCTTAAGAACAAATTCAACATTCACAGCAGATGGATCAGGAAATTTGACTCTGCCTTCTGGTCAATTTAACAACGCATTAAGAATTAAAGAAATCGCTATTACCTATGATACATTGTCTATTGATACCGGCGGTGGAAATTATATTACGATATCCAACTCTGCTTCCCAGATTACCAGATATAATTTTGTAATGCCGGGTAATCCTGTTGCTCTGGTGATGGGAATTGAAGCAGATAGTCTCGGTCAGTTTGCAACAAGCTCGCAGTATTTTACAGGAGCATTTGTAAACTCAGTTCCGGTCGTACAACGCTCAGCTAAAGTAAAAACATATCCTAATCCTGCGAATGAATCTGTAAATCTGGATCTGACAACAATAAATGATATTTCGCTAATTGAGATATTTGATTTGAATGGAAGTCTGATCAAGACGATACAACCTGATGCAAGTGGAATTACAACAATCCCGGCGTCTGAATTGTCAAATGGAGTATATCACTATTCGATCTCGGGAAAAGGAAAAATGGTATCAGGAACATTCCAGGTGCAGCATTAAAAGTGAATTGCAACTTATTTGCTATTGCGTAAAAATTTAACATTAGGGAAGACTTCGGTTTTCCCTTTTTTTGTATCTTGTGGTATGAGAAACCTGGTGATCTTAACTTTCTTACTTTTTGCTTCTTTCAAATCTGTAAATGCGCAGGATTCGGTTGCAGTTAAAAAGAGTGACTATCAGATTTTTTTATCTCAGCCGGCAAAGCAAATAAAACATATTATGTATGAGAAAGATTTTCTTCCGATACAGGGCGAATTATCTGAAGATAAAAAATCTGTCATCATGAAAAATTATAAGACAGGAACCAAAGTCAGAGTAAAAGTTGAATACGAAGATGGAACTGTTGAAGAAATTATTAAAAGCCCTTGCTTTATCGATCCTGTAATCAGTTGATCGAATTATTTTGCTGGAACTCCAAATAAGTCGAATTCACCCGCATCAGTAATTCTGATATCTGCAAAATCACCAATTCGTACATAATTATCTTTTGCCTCAAGTAAAACTTCATTATCAACTTCAGGTGAATCGAATTCTGTTCTTCCGACAAAGTATCCGCCTTCTTTACGGTCAAAAGTACTTTAAATGTTTGGCCGATCTTCGCTTCATTTTTTCCAGAGGAAATAACTTGTTGGATGGCCATTATCTCTGCACATCGTTCTCTTTTCACTTCATCGGAAACATTATCATCAAGCAGATAAGCGTGTGTGTTCTCCTCGTGTGAGTAGGCAAAAATTCCTAATCGATCGAAGCGACTTTCTTTCACCCACGATTTCATTTCTTCGAAATCAGATTCAGTTTCGCCGGGATATCCGCCGATCAACGTTGTTCTTAGTGCAATGCCGGGAACCTTTGAACGTATTTCTGAGATCAGATCATTCGTCTTTTGTCTGGTTGTGCCGCGACGCATACTCCTGAGCATATTATCTGAAATATGCTGCAATGGCATATCAAGATATTTACAGATATTTTCACGTTCATTCATTACATCCAGAATATCCATTGGGAAACCTGAAGGAAAAGCATAATGAAGCCGGATCCACTCTATTCCATTCACATCAGAAAGATGTTTTAATAATTCAGACAAGTTTCTTTTTTTGTAAATATCAAGTCCGTAGTATGTCAGATCCTGGGCAATAAGGATCAATTCTTTTACACCTTTTGTTGCTAATGTTTTTGCCTGAGAAACCAGTTCTTCAATCGGTGTGCTGATATGAGTTCCTCTCATCAAAGGAATAGCGCAAAAAGAACAAGGTCGGTCACAACCTTCAGAGATCTTCAGGTATGCATAATGTTTTGGTGTAGTAAGATGTCTTTCCCCTATTAATTCATGTTTGTAATCAGCTCCTAATGATTTTAACAAGAGAGGAAGATCACGGGTTCCGAAAAATTCATCAACATTTTTTATTTCGCGGGAAAGTTCAGGTTTGTATCGCTCACTCAAACAACCGGTCACAATCAGTTTATCGATCTTACCTGCTTCTTTTGCCTGAGCAAATTCAAGAATGGTATCGATACTTTCCTGCTTTGCATTATCAATAAATCCGCAGGTATTAATGATCACAATTCCGGAATCATCATCAGTAGATTCATGTGCTACATCAAATTTGTTTGCACGTAATTGTCCCATTAAGACTTCGCTGTCGTATACATTCTTCGAGCAGCCAAGTGTTATAACGTTGATCTTATTTTTTTTGAATGATTTTGTTTTCATTATTCACACCTACATTTCCCCAAATAAAGAATCAACAAATTCGTTTTTATTGAATGCCTGGAGATCTTCCATTTTTTCACCCACTCCGATATACTTGACGGGAATTTTGAATTCATCAGAGATTCCAATTACAACACCACCTTTAGCTGTCCCGTCCAGTTTAGTAAGTGCAAGCGCATTCACTTCTGTTGCCAGCGTAAATTGTTTGGCTTGTTCAATTGCATTCTGTCCGGTGCTTGCATCCAGAACCAGAAGAATTTCATGTGGCGCATCCGGAATTACTTTTTGTACTACACGTTTGATCTTTGAAAGTTCATTCATCAGATTCACTTTATTATGCAATCTGCCCGCTGTATCAATTATAAGAACATCCATATTCTGAGAAACGGCAGTCTGTACCGATTCAAATGCAACTGATGCCGGATCTGATCCCATTGCTTGTTTCACAATTGGAACACCAACACGTTTACTCCAGATATCCAATTGGTCAACCGCTGCAGCCCTGAACGTATCTGCGGCACCAAGCATAACCTTTAATCCGGCTTTCTTAAACTGGTGAGATAGTTTTCCGATCGTTGTGGTTTTTCCGACACCATTGACTCCAACGACCATGATAACATAAGGTCGGTTACCGGGAGGAAGAGAAAAATCTTCGAGTGAATCAGATTTATTTTCACTGAGTAATTCAGTTACTTCTGATTTTAAAAGTTTATTGAGTTCGTCGGTGCTAACGTATTTATCTTTTGCGACTCTATCTTCCAGACGTTTAATAATTTTCAGAGTTGTGCTTACTCCTACGTCAGAAGATACAAGGATCTCTTCCAGGTTATCCAAAACCTCTGCATCAACAGTTGATTTTCCAACAACTGCTTTAGCAATCCTGGAAAACAAACTGGTCTTTGTTTTTTCCAGACCTTTATCGAGACTTTCTTTTTTCTCTTTTGAAAAAAAACTGAATATTCCCATCGGTGGTTTTGATTTAAAATTTCAAATAAATAAAAAAGCTCCTTTCAGAGTGAAAGAAGCTCAGTTATATATTTAATACAATTGTATTATTTGTTTTTAAGAAAATCTTTCACGTGATCATTGTGAACTACTTCTTCTTTGAATTGATAAGAACCGTTATCAGTTTTTACCATCTTGATCACTTTAGAAAATTCTTTACCTTTTCCACTCTTTAGAGTTGCGACAACTTTCTTTGCCATAGCTTAATCCTTTTGAACTATTTTAATTAGGAATTATTTAATTTCTTTATGAACAGTCATTTTCTTAAGGATAGAATTGTATTTCTTCACCTCAAGACGTTCTGTTGTATTCTTTTTATTTTTCGTTGTGATGTAACGAGACATTCCCGGCATTCCGCTCGTCTTATGCTCTGTACATTCTAGAATCACCTGGATTCTGTTACCTTTCTTTGCCATGATAAAATTCCTTTTTTTTAATGTTTCCCGCCGCTTCGGCTCACGGATTATTTACGGGGCTGCAAATATAGGTATTCTTGTGAAATAAAAAAGCTTTTTACCTGATTTTTATGTTCTTTTCACCAATTATTTGTTCATATCTGCCTTTTGACTTTTCAGATTTTCAATTTCTTTGATCGTTCTGGGCGCTGATTCCGATAAATTTTCCGGTCCTTTGTCAGTTATCAGGATGTCATCTTCTATTCTAACCCCAATATTCCACCATTTTGGGTCACAATCGCTATTTTCTTCAATATAGATACCCGGCTCTACTGTAATGACCGACCCACTTTTCAATGGGCCTCTTGAACCCGGGTCATGAACGTCTAAACCCAGATAATGGGAAGTTCCATGCATAAAGTATTTATCAGATTCTGAAAGTGATTTTGTAATTCCAAGTTTGACAAGTCCTTCAGCTATAACAGCCGTAGCCGCTTTGTGTACATCAGTAAATGGATTTCCTTTTACACATGCCGCTATTCCCGCTTCCTGTGCTTTCAGGACAAGCTCATAAATTATGCTTTGTTCAGTGGTGAATTTATTTCCAATTGGAATTGTCCGGGTTACATCGGCAGTATAACCATGGTATTCGGCGCCCATATCCAAAAGAATCAGATCGGAATCATTCATCGTTCTTCTGTTGGAAGTATAATGCAGAATGACAGAGTTTTCATGACTTCCACAAATACTGGAGTATCCAAAAGTTTCTGCGCCGGACTTTTTAAATTCATATTCACCGATTGCCTGGATCTGATATTCCGTCATGCCCGGACTTGCATTTTTCATCATTGATAAAAACCCTTTACAGGTCATTGTTACAGCCTGCTTCATCAGTCGAAGTTCTTCATCAGTTTTTACTTCTCTTAAATCCTGCATGATCTTATTCAAGGTAAAACCATCTCCCCGGTCAGTCTTACTATCGATCACATTTTTGAATGCTTCGTCAAGTTCAAACAAGTCTGCATTGTCATTCTTATCGTTAACAATTCCTTTATGCATTTTCAAATGCAGTATTCTTATAGATGTATCAGAAAAAAGTGAAGATCTTTTCAGAAAATCTTCCGCATAAAAAACGGTGGAAACACCGGAAATAATTTTAGCACCTTCTATTCCGGCTCTGCGACCATTCCAGATCTCTTTTGATTTTTCCCGAACAGGAACGAAAAGAATTTCATGTATGAATTTATCACTGACTGAAATAGAATCTTTATAAATCAACAACACAGAATTGGGTTCATTGAAACCGGTGAGGTAATAAAAATTCGGGTCCTGATGATAATCGTAATCAACATCATTGGATCGGTTGCGTTCAGGATTAGCAAAAAAAATCGCAACAGAATTCATCGGCATTTTATTTCTTACTGCTGCTCTTCTTTCCTGATGAAATGACGCAGGAAGAAAATCTTTTTCATACCGGTAATATGAAAAATCCTGTCCGGAAGAAATGTATGCAATCAGTAAGAAGAAAATAGTATTTATAGCTCTGCGCATGAATTCAAAATTAGGCAAAAAAAAAGCCGGTACGAATACCGGCTTAGTTATATTATCTTAAGAGAATCAAATTGTTCCTTTGCGAATAGCTTTTTCTATTGCAGCGCTGATTCCTAATTTGTCAATTGTACGCAATGCAGAAGTTGAAACTTTCAACGTGATCCACTCACCTAATTCAGGTACGAAGAATTTCTTAGTCTGCAGATTCGGGTTGAACTTGCGTTTAGTTTTCTTATTTGAGAAGGAAACACTGTTTCCTGTCATTGCCTTTTTTCCTGTTAAATCACAAATACGTGCCATTTCAATCGTTTTTTAAGAGGCGCAAAGATAGCTTTTTTTATTAATCTCCAACATATTTATTCAGAATTCTGCACATAAAATTGTTCATTTCGTGGCCAGGAGCTCTTTTCGGAGTCCATTCAAGGCATGTAATGCTGTTTCTGTAATGACTCTCAGCCTGTTAGAGCCTAATTGCACTTTCCAGGCTTTTGTTTTTTCAGGTCCTGCAATGACGATCCAGACCGTTCCAACAGGTTTTAGATCTGAGCCACCTGAAGGACCTGCAATACCGGAAGTAGCAATTGCATAATCTGTTTTCAGCATTTTACGGGCTAATTCTGCCATTTGGGTAACGACTTCCTGACTTACTGCGCCATGTTTCGCAATCAATTCGGGATCCACTTTTAGTAAACCGGTTTTCAGATCATTTGAATATGGAAGAACCGAACCCATGTAATAACGTGAACTCCCCGGAACTGAAGTGATCTTATGAGCAATAAATCCGCCGGTACAGCTTTCTGCGGTCGACAGAGTTTTATTTTTTTGGACGAGTAATTCACCTATCAGACTTTCAAGTTGATCTGTTTCATAACCGAAGATATATTCAGGAATTAATTTTTTCAGTTCTTCAGTTTGTGACTCTACTTCTTTTCTTAATACATCTGCATCTTTACCACTTGCTGTGATTCTTAAGCGTACAGTGCCTGCTGACGGCAGGTAAGCGAGCTTCATGTAAACAGGAAGGGCCAACTCCCACTTCTCTATTAAGTCAGAAAGAAAGGATTCTCCGATACCTTGTGTGAGAATTGTTTTATGAACGATCGGAGCCAGATTGAATTTTGATTTTAGCTGTGGAATCACCAGTGTTTCCATCAAACCTTTCATTTCATTTGGTACTCCGGGCATTGAAACAATAATTTTCTTTCCATCATTGAACCACATTCCGGGTGCAGTTCCATTTTTATTGACCAGGACCTCACAGTTAGCAGGAACATAAGCTTGAAGACGATTTGTTTCTGTAATTGTCCTTCCCCTTGAATTAAAGATTTCTTCAATCACTTTAAAAGATGGTTCATGAAAAACCAGTTCAGAGTCAAAATAATCACACAGAGTTTTTTTTGTGATGTCATCTTTCGTTGGTCCAAGTCCGCCAGTGATCAGAATTACATCTGCTCTTTTTTTAGCCTCTTCCAAAGTGGTTAAAATGTGCATTTTATCATCGCTGATTGAAGTGATCTGTTTGACTTTTATACCAATTTCATTCAGTTTTTGACCCATCCAGGCGCTATTCGTGTCTATTACCTGACCAATCAGCAATTCATCTCCAATAGTAATTATTTCAGCTAGGATCATATGGAATTCTTTATTTTGCGAAGGTAATATGAATTACAATTAAGTGTGAATTTTGTATTCAATAAAATATTGTTTTCTGCTACTCGTCTATTGATTCAGTATGCAAGAACTGAGACACACAGCACTTGAAATGACCAAAAGCCAGAACGACTCCATAGGGGAAGTTATACAAGACAACGGAAAAAGGCTTTTCGACTTCATTCGAAACCGGGTTCGGGAAGAGGAAGAAGCAGAAGATATTTTTCAGGACGTCATGATTGAATTAACTCAATCATACCGTATGATGCAGCCTATTGAAAAAATGGCAGCATGGTTATTCCGGGTTGCAAGAAATAAGATAACAGATAATTACCGTAAGAAAAGACCTGTTCTGCTTGATGACCAGTTTTCTTATCGTGGTAATGATGAAGATGAGCCACTTTATATTCAGGATCTGATCAAATCAAGTGGAAAAAGTCCTGATAGTCATTTCGACCGGGCTTTGATCTATGATGCTATTGAAATGGCATTAGAAGAACTTCCTCCTGAACAAAGAGTAGTCTTTGTACAACATGAACTAGAAGGAAAGAGTTTCAAGGAAATGGCTGAGGAGACGGGTTTATCACAGAACACATTACTTTCCAGAAAAAGATATGCTGTGATGGCATTAAGAGATAAGTTGCAATTCCTTTATACAGAATTAATGGAAGGAAAGAATTATTAAAATAAAAATGATGAAGAATACCTGGAAATTAAAAATGGCATTATTTGCATTGGTTGCAGTAGCAGCAATGGCAGCAGTTGTAATGTGGCTATGGAATTGGTTAATCCCTACTCTGTTTCATGGTCCGGAAATCGATTATTTGCAATCAATGGGCTTGATGCTTTTATCCCGAATACTTTTCAGAGGATTCATTGGCGGACCAAAAGGAATGTGTCAGGGTGGACAAGGTGGAGAAAACTGGAAGGGCAAATGGTCGAACCTGACACCGGAAGAAAAAGAAAAAATGCGTGATCTATGGAAAAAAAGATGTGGCAGTTTCGATTGCAACGATTCAGATTCTGATAAATCGAAAAAACCTGAATGATCTTTGATCATCAGCAGCTTATAAAAAAACTCCGGATAACCTTCCGGAGTTTTTTTATGTTCAATCCGAAGTGCGAACATGGCTTTGGCGCTATCTTTGTATATTTGAACAATAAAATAACAGATATGCTTCGCAAACTAATTTTCATTTCACTGGTGGCTTTTTTACCGGGCTGCTCCAAAGGACAATTTAATTTAAATAATATTGGCAAAGAGATCGACAAAACTCTTAATACAGGTGGATTAACGAATCAGGAAATTATTGATGGCTTAAAGCAGGCTTTATCTATCGGAAGTAATAATGCAGGAAGTTCTGCTTCTAAAACTGACGGGTATTTTAAAAATACTTTGATCAAAATTCCTTTTCCTCAGGAAGCAAAAAAAGTAGAAAATAAATTGCGTTCTCTGGGAATGAACAAAGCGGTAGATGACTTTATTCTTACTATGAACAGAGCTGCTGAAGAAGCAGCAAAAGAAGCTGCACCGATCTTTGTAGATGCCGTCAAGACAATGACAATTACTGATGGTGTAAATATTCTGAAAGGCAATGATTCTGCAGCCACTCATTATCTGAGAGAAAAGACTTCTAATTCGTTGCATGCAAAATTCAAACCTATCATTAAGTCGGCAACTCAAAAAGTGAACGTAACAAAATACTGGAATCCTCTTATCACTACATACAACAATATTCCAATGGTCGACAAAATGAATCCGGATCTGGAAGAATACATTACTCAAAGAGCATTGAATGGATTGTTTATTCTGGTAGCACAGGAAGAAACCAAGATCAGAAAAGACCCGGCTGCGAGGGTGACGGATTTGTTGAAGAAAGTTTTTGGCAAGAAATAAGTAATAACTAATAACGAAAAAAGGGCAATCCGGTAAGTACTCACCGGATTGCCCTTTTTTCGTTATAAATTATTTTTAGTAGCCGACAGAAATTTTATCCCCATCACCTTCCAATGGCCGGATGCTCATTACGGGGATTTTTGAATGATTGATTATTTGTTGTGCTGCATTTCCCATAAAGATCCCAGAACCTTCCTGATCAGTCATGATCATAATAAGATCGGCATTTACTTGTGCAGCAAATTCAGAAATTGTAGCGGCTGTATTTTCAGTTTTGAAAACTTTTACTGTGTGTGCAATTTCATGTTCTTCGAAATAGTCACGTACCTGATGAACTTTTACTTCAAATCTTCTTTGCAGATCAACATCAGACATGGTCATTAGACCGGCAATGTGGATCACAGAATTATAATGACGTGCAATTTCTGCTGCGTGCTTAACTTTTTGTCTCGAAGATTGAGAGTTATCTACAGCGAAAACGATATTCTTGAAACCAACTTTCTTTGCATGTGCCTGAACAGAAATTACCGGACAAGGTGCATTCATCACTACTTTGTAAGTGTTGCTTCCAACTACGAATTCCTGAAATCCGCTTGAACCATGTGTACCCATTACGATGATATCGCATGCGGCATCTTCGGCAACGAAATTTATTTTTTTATAGATCTTTCCGTTTTCAGTACGGGGAATTACTTTCATGCCACTATCATGATGTAATTTTTCAGATAGTTCTTTTAGTTTCTCACCGGCAGAAGATTTGATCTTCGTTTCAAATTCCGACTGAGATTTTCCAAATGCAGAACTGATCGCTGAAGCGAAAGAGAAAGATTCAACAACGTGCAACAGAATTATCTCTGCTTTGTGAAGCTTGGCCATAAAAACGGCGTGTTCCAGTGCTAGTTCGGCAGTTTCAGAAAAATCATATGGAATCAGAATTCTGCCGATTTGGAATTTTTTGCTCATGTGGTGTATGGTTTGTTGTTAGTACTGAAATACAGATGCAGTTGTGTCTTTTTTCTCCTTAGGGCGGATAGAAAGAACCGGAATCTCTGATTCGTTAATGAGCTGTTGAGCCGAAGAACTAATGAACATAATATCAGTCCAAGTTAACTCTTCTTGCGTCATGATCATGATCAAATCTGCTTTAATTTTCTTTGAATAACCAACAATTTCTTCGGAAATTTCACTTCCGTGTAAAAACTCGATTGTACAAGGAATATTGTGTTCTACGATGAATTCGTGAACTTGGTTCATTTGACGCTTCAATTTATTCACAATAAATTCGTCGTCAGTTGTCAGAACAGACACCAAATTGATCGTAGATCCAAACAAATTTGCAATTTCAATGGCTTTACTCACCTTTTCCTTGGTTTCTTTTGTCAGATCCAGTGGTAAAATGATGTTCTTACATCCCGTACGGTGCTTTTTACCTTTAATAGTTATTACCGGACAAGGCGCTTCCCGAATTACACGTAAAGCATTGGAACCAATGAACTTCTTGAAGCCTACACTTCCATTTGTTCCCATCACTATAAAAGAACATTTTAGTTTTTTCGCTGCTTTTTGAACTTCCTCATAAACCTTACCTTTTACTGTAAGAGTATTAACATTAATTCCGGCTTCCAGTGAAGTTTCTTCGGCCAGCTTTTCAAGAGCTTTTTGGATTTTCTTTTCCATTGTTTTATCTTCCTTCGCTGAAAAGAAAGGCATTTGAAAAGATTCATCGATCACATTGATCAATGTGAGATCTGCTTTTGTTAACCGAGCCAGATTATAGGATTGCTTCAAAGCAATTTGTGATTGGTCTGAAAAGTCAACAGGAACCAAAATGTGGTTTTTAAAAGCTGCCATAAGCAAAAAATTAGTTTTAATATTGTCGCAAATTTAATCGAATCATTAACATGAACAAAATACCCGAATCAGAACTTATCCTCAATTCCGATAATAGTGTTTACCATTTAAATCTGCTGCCGCATGAAATTGCAGACACAATAATCAATGTCGGTGACCCAGATCGTGTTGCTTTGGTATCCAAATTTTTTCAATCCATCGAAGTAAAAAAACAAAAACGTGAATTCGTTACTCACACTGGAGTTTATAAAGGTAAGCGTATCACTGTGTTATCGACAGGTATCGGAACAGATAATATCGATATAGTTTACAATGAACTCGATGCATTAGTTAATATAGATCTTGAAAAAAGGACTATAAAAGATAAACTGAGTTCACTTAATCTGATCCGTATCGGTACTTCGGGATCATTACAAAAAGATATTCCGGTCGATAGTTTTGTGTTTTCTAAATTTGGTCTCGGTCTGGATGGTTTGTTGAATTTTTACAAATTGCCAAATGATGCTGAAGAAAAAACGATAGTTGAGGCCTTCCGTTTACATTATCCGAACGAAGGAATTTTGTCATTGCCTTATCTGGCCCGTTGTTCTTCAAAACTGGAAGACAAACTTAGTGAAGGAATGTTTAAAGGTATTACTGCAAGTTGCTCAGGATTCTATGCACCACAAGGAAGGATTCTTCGATATGAACTTGCCCGTCCAAATTTTATTGACACCCTCCACTCCTTTTCAAACGGTACCAACCGAATTACCAATTTCGAAATGGAAACCGGAGCCATGTATGGTCTTGCAAAAATTTCTGCTGGAGGTTACTGATATCAATATTTGTTTCTTTTCTGTTTATTTTTCCTTTTAGAACAACTTTTGACAATGCATCATAAATGAGATAACTTCCATTTTCTAAGGTTGATGAAACAACTAGGTTGTCAGAAGATGGATTCGGATAAACCGTAAAGATGCTTTTATCTACATCTGAAATACCTGCACCAATTGGTACCAGCTTTACATGTATAGTATCGAGAACACCATTTGTCAGATTGAAATTCCATGTTTGAGAAATATATCCTGCTTTTGAAAATGAAACAGAATAGGTTCCTGCATCTGCGTAACCGGTATGAAATTTACCAAGTGGATTGGTAAGTGTTGTTATGCCGATGCCTTGAATTACTACATCTACTCCATTTAAAGAAATACCTGTTACTGAATCGACAACTGTTCCTTCAAGATAGCATGCACGCTGATATGTAGGTGCAAAAATGTAGAAGATACCTGTCATGTCTGTTGCAAGAATCTTACCGGAAGTAGTATATGGATCTGCATCCCAGCAAACGTAAGTGCCTGTTGCGTAATTTGCGATTTCAACAAGATTACCCGGACGGACAGCATCTACAATTGTCAACTGGCTTCCATAACTCCGGGCAGATCAGATAATCATTCAGGACCCGAACATTATGAACTTCATTGGCAGAAAAATTACCATTGAAAAAAGTATCGAGAAGAGAAATGTTTCCCAGATCAGAAATGTCGAAACTGGCCAGTGGTTCACCCATACTTTCGTCTGCAGCATAGATCGTGTTGCCATCATCACTCAACCATGTATTATGGTTGAATAAACCCGGTGTCAACTGTGTGGCTTCTAAAACTGGTGATGACTGATTCGTTATATTATAGACGGAAAATTGTCCGGCATAAATATCACTGGTAAAAATATAATTGTCTCTTACATAAGAATCATGACAGTAATTATTATTGATCGATCCTGTGAAAACAGGATTCCAGGGATCTGAAACGTTCAGAAAAATTACGCCATTACCGAGAGCCCCGATGTTATGTCCATTTATGAAAACAGTTTCACCGGCAGCCGTTACAGTATGTGCAGTGTTTAGCTGATTTACAATTACACCATCACCTGTATAAAATTTAGTTGGCGCACTGTCAGGTAAGTACCGAAGATCAATTATTTGTAATCCATTTAAAATGTTATTCGAATCAAAACCTTCACTTACAGCATAGGCATAATCACCAAGTACTTTTACCTCATGCCAGATGCTTGTTACACCCGGAAACTGCATTAGTAAATTTGCAGCCGTGGGATTTGTTATATCAATGATACAGATACCTCGTTCAGCTCCTACAATTGCATATTCAGATCCGCTTGCATGTCTGTAATGCCAGACGCCGGCGAGTGGTTGCCCAATGTTTAATGTATCCATTATGGTCAGATTTTTTGGGCCTTGAGCTTTTAATTCTGAACCGGAGATTAATGTAATACCAAACGCCAGTGCGATAAGAAATAAATATTTTTTCATATTGATCAGTTGATGACAAATTTACCTCTTGAAACTACTGTTGACTTTGCCGAAATGCTGTATTGATAAATTCCTGCTGCAAGATTTCCTTTATGGATTTCGGTTTTATTTCCAAAGAAACTAATCTCAGAAACAATTGCCCCGGCAATATCTGTGATCACCAAAGAATATTTCTCCGAACTTTCATTCTCTATACTAATTGTCGCACTCTGATTAAAAGGATTCGGATAAACGATTGAGGATTTAAGTCCGGCAAGTTCATTTACACTAATGAGCGAGTCGTAACGAACTACAGTATTATTTCTCTGTGAATTATTAGTTCCTTCTGTATAACCACAAACCCATAAAGAACTTCCTCGTATTGCCAAACCATTAGGAGAATCATCAGTTCCATTTGGACCGTCATAATTGGAGATAGCCAGTTGAGAACCTGAAGTACTATATACAAGCGTTAACCAGTTTTTGTTAATTCGTCCTCCACTTGAATCGTTTTCTGAGGTACCTATTACATAAACATCACCATTAGGAGAAACAATAAGATCTGCAGGTTCATCATCCTGATTTATTGGAGAATCATATTGAGGTGGAGTTGCCCATACCGGATTTAATCCGGAATCAAATTTCATAGTTAAAAAATTGAAATTGCTGGTCAATGGATCAGGATCTACATCAGTCCGGAATGCAACGAAAATATTTCCTGTTAGATCATGAGAAATAGCAACAGGCTCATCTTCCCCTAGAGCTACATAACTATAGAAGCCCTGGATGTTTCCACTGTCATCATATTTTATCACAACAGGATCTTCATTAGCCGGAGCGCTTCCGGTTTGACTATATCCACATACATAAATATTATTGCTTGCATCTATTGTCATATTTGTAGCACGATCATCATTTGCAAACGGTCCGCCATAAATAGCAGGTTGAGCCCACACGGGATTTCCGGTTGAAGCTTCGTATTTCAACAAAATAAAATCATCATCATGAACATTTTCAGTTCGTCCACAAATTAAAATTTCACCATTTCCATTGATCAGGATCTTCGAAGGTTCGTCGCGCATATTGCCTGAACCATTATATCGCTGGATCCATTGCTGATTTCCGTTCGAATCATATTTAATAGTAACAATATCATTATTGTCTACAGAATCCAATGGCGAACTATCGCTTCTTCCTGAAACATAAATATTACCGGCAGCATCTACAGCAAGAAATTCAGCCTTATCACTTTGTCCAATGTAATCATATGTTCTTGTCCAGAGAGTGTCACATGTAGTCGGATCATATTTTACAAGTAAAAAATTACTTTTCTGACCTGATACTTTTGTATACCCTATTGCATAGATTCTTCCATTGGGAGAAAGAGCAAGGTCATAAAATTCATCATCATCGTTTTTAATTCCATTGAATGTGTAAGTACAGGTAGTAGTACCACCCGGACTTGTTTGAACGATACTTGCATTTCTGTTCTCATCCTGATGAAATACATAACCGGCTGTATAAGAGATATCATTTGAATCAATAATGATTGAACGCGCACTTTCGTCGAAATCACCATCACCGTTGAATTGTTTAACGAAAACTTCAGAACCGGCAGCATCGTACTTTATAACAGCAGCGTCCTTCTGACTTCCTGTATTCTCTAAACTACCCACGACTAATATGTCTGAACCGGAAAGTATTAATCCGCCGGGCGTATCACCATTTCCGGTACTTGTTCCGTTTTTGAACTGAGTCCATAAAAGAGTTCCACCGGTATTGTACATAACTGTCATCCAATCATTGTCATCTGTTGTACCAGGATCCTGATCACTTTTACCTGTTATGAATATATTTCCGGAACCATCAATTTTTAAAGAAGCAGGGATATCATCCTGTATAAAAATAGAGCCTGTTAATTTCGACCATTGTTGTGTTCCTGCTGAATTATATTTTACAGTAGCGAAATCATAATTTATAGATGATGAATTATCTATATCTGATTGTCCGGTAACATAAATATTATTTGTTGCATCTACACCTATTGCAAGCGCTCTGTCATCCTGATTAGCGGGAGCATTATAAAATTTACTCCATAATAATGAACCGGCTCCACTGTATTTTACTGTTCTGAAGTCATCATTATTTGCACTTTTACTTCTTCCTGTTACGATGACATCACCTGCATTATCAAGAATTATTGCTGCTGCGCGGTCGTTTCCATTACCGCTGTTGTAAACTTGCAGCCATAACTGAGAACCATTCGCGCCTGAATATTTTATTGTAGCAAAATCATCATCTACTAAAGAAGCAGAGCGACCTGTGACATAAACATCACCACTTCCATCAACAACTAAACCTGTCATTTCATGCTTAGCTCCTGTTCTGGAAAATTCTGTTGCCCACAAAAGAGATCCTGCAGGAGAATATTTAAGAGTGACATAATGGTTACTCCCTGAAACAGTATCAGGTTCTGCATTACCACCAATAATAATGTTCCCGCTTGGATCCATTGCCATTGCAACCGGGATATCGTCAAAGTATGCAGGAGAATTCCAAGTTGTATCGAATAACCGGTTACCGCTGGCATCGTATTTTAATAGCAAGATATCGAGATTGGAATTTCCGCCATCCGACGATCCGACAACAAAGATGTTTCCTGAACCATCTACAACAGCAGATACAGCTTCATCGTCACCGGCATTTTTTCCATTTTTTGTTCTTGTCCAAATGGTATCACCATTGGCGTCCATCTTGACAACTAAAAAATCTCTGTAGTTTCCTGCCCGGATGGTATAACCAACAGCAACAAAGTTTCCGGATCCGTCGGAGATAATTGAATTATATCTGTCGGAATTATCACCGGTACCGGCATAAAACGATGACCAGATTGGAGTAATGCTGTGAACAAAAGCATTATTTACGAATAAAATACTTAAAGTTAAGAGTAGTGATTTTAAATTTAGCATAGGTTAAATTCTAATTTGAGAGGGTTATTTCATTAAGTTTCACAAAGGTAAGAAGTTAATTCTTGCTTTTGCCATTGATTGGTAAAACGTTTCAACATCAATATGTGTTTTTTGTTTAAAACTGCCATATTTTGAAAGGTTACGCTTTATCGAATGTTAAAGTTCAAACAAAATTCTGTTGAAAATTTGAAGTTAAATGAAGTATCTTTTTTCAGCAAAGGGTTGTTAAAGGAGACCTATGAAAACATTAAATCGCACTGAAGTAGATGCATTGATCAGATTGTTGGATGATTCTGACCAGGAAATTTATAACCATATTCAAACCCGTTTAGTAGATTACGGAAAGGATGTTATTCCAATTCTGGAAAATGCCTGGAGTAGTTCTATGGATGCAATAATGCAGGAACGAATTGAAAATGTTATTCATAAAATTCAGTTTGATGACCTGAAGCATGAATTACATGTTTGGGCACATTCCGGTTCGCATGATCTGATTAAAGGTGCTATCCTCCTTGCCCGCTATCAATATCCGGAATTGCAGGAAGAACAAATTCAGAAACAACTGGATAAGGTTCGTAAAGATGCCTGGCTGGAGATGAACGATAACCTGACTGCTTTAGAACAGGTGAAAGTTCTGAATAAGATTTTCTTTGAGATCCATGGTTATTCCGGAAATACTCAAAATTACCATGCTCCTCAAAATAGTTTTATCAATATAGCACTTGAAACTAAGAAAGGTAATCCATTAATGTTGTCGCTGCTCTACTTAGAGATCGCTCGTTCAGCCGGCATCCCAATTTACGGAGTTAATTTACCGGAGCATTTCATTCTTTGCTATAAAGATGAGTTGAATGACCCTGTTTCAATCGATGATCATTCTAAAATTCTATTCTATATAAATCCTTTTAGTAAAGGTGATATCTTTAATAAAAAAGAGATCGATAATTTCCTTGTCCAGTTAAAGATCCCTCAGGAAAAAAGTTTTTATGAGCCTTGTTCAAACCGTGATATGATTCAACGTCTGATCCGTAATCTTATGAATTCATATCATAAGCTTGGATTCATGGATAAAGTTGATGAATTGACTTTGTTGATGCGGGCGGTGATTTGATTTTTTTTTCGTCTTTAGTATTTAGTAATTACTGATTAGAAAAACTGAAAGTCAAATTAAAGTTAACATCTCTCTGGGTAAATAATAATTCGTTATTAATTATCACTACTGTCTGATATAAATATTTTCATTTGAAAATATTTTCCCAGATTCAATCCGTTACTTTCAATTTTTCTTTTTTTGTTTGGCCAAAAAGCCGCGCACCAAATCATTTGAAATCTTCATTATTGGTTACATCCCGATTCTTTTCAAAAGATTTGGGGGGGGGGGGGGGCCGCCCCCAGACGCTTTATCTCGATCCAAAGATGTATGTCAACAAAATGAGGGGCTTGATAGAAATTTATTCTGCGAACTGTTGATTTAAAAAATAATTTTCGACCTAAATTACAAAGTTTAATTTTTATCGGACAGTAGTTATTAGTTATTTTTTATTCGTTTAAAAGTTCATTTCCCACTAAACTGGATATCATACAACTCCCTATAAAGCCCTTCCTTTTTAAGTAGTTCCTGGTGATTGCCTTGTTCGATCACTTTTCCATGATCCAGAACAATGATCTTATCCGCATTCTGAATTGTTGCCAATCTGTGGGCTATGACTATGGACGTCCTGTTTTTTGTGAGTGTGGTTGTTGCTTTCTGGATGAGCTCTTCACTTTCACTGTCAATTGAGGAAGTAGCTTCATCGAGAATCAGAATTGATGGATTAAAAACGTAGGCACGAATAAATGAGATCAGTTGTCTCTGGCCAACAGAAAGCATGGCACCACGTTCCATTACATTAAAATCATACTTGCCCGGTAACCTATCGATGAATAGATCAGCTCCAACGGCTTTCGAAGCTGCAACGACTTGCGCTTTACTGATCGAAGTATCATTCAAAGTAATGTTATTGGCGATTGAATCTGAAAAAAGAAAAACGTCCTGAAGAACGACGGCAATTTGTTTCCTTAATTCAGACAATTCAAATTCTCTGATGTCAGTATCGTCAATAGTAATTTTTCCTTTCTGAAATTCATACATTCTACTGACCAGATTTATTATTGACGATTTTCCGGCACCCGTAGCGCCGATCAATGCCAGAGTTTCTCCGGATCTGATCTCAAAGCTTACATCTTTAAGGATCCATTCAGTATCATCAGGATTTAATGAATCGTTATAGGCAAACCAGACATTTTCAAAACGAATATTTCCTTTAATTTCTTTTTGACTGTTCCATTATTCTCAATAAATTCATTTGTATCCAGAACTTTCATAACTCTTTCACTGCTGACCATACCCATTTGAAGAGTGTTGAATTTATCGGCAAGTTCACGGATAGGCCGGAAAAGTAAGTTTATGTACATTATAAAAGCCATGATGTTCCCAAGAGAAACTTCATGAACAATTACTCCACTTGAACCCCACCAGATCAGTAAACCAAGAGATGTTGTCGATAATAATTCCACTACAGGAAAGAAAATACTATAATACCAGACTGACCTGATATTCGCTTTCATATGCTCTTTATTGATCTTTTTGAAGCGGTTCATTTCTTCAGCTTCTCTGTTAAAGATCTGAACTACACTTATGCCTGTTATGTGTTCCTGGACAAATGTATTGAGAGCTGCAACCTGATTTCTTACCTCTCTGAAAGTTTTATTTATTCCATACTGAAAGATCCGGGTTGCAATCATTAATACCGTAATTGTACTTAAACTGATAAGTGCAAGTCGCCAGTCGATGTAGAACATTGCTAAAACTATCAACAGCAGCATTAGCAGATCGCCAATAATAACTATCAGACCTTCACTGAAAATATCTGCAATTGTCTCCAGATCACTTACAGTTCTTGTAACGAGAGTTCCAATCGGTGTATGGTCGAAAAACTTCAAACGTAAACCAGAACTATGCCGGAACAATTTTACACGCAGATCCTTCACAACAGATTGTCCAAGCCAATTTGTTAAATATGTATGGATGTATTGTATTATCGTTTGAAATAGCAATAGACCTACCATGAGCAACATCATGTATCCAAGTCCATTTGCATCTAAATGAATAATATAATTATCGACTGTATACTGGATCAGATATGGTCGTAAAATTGCTACAAAGGCAAGGACTAATGTAAGTCCTACACTCAGGTAAAATTTCTTTTTGTAAGGTTTGGTAAATGCATAGATCCTCCTGAGGATCTTCATATCAAACGCTTTCCCAACAACATTTTCTTTTGACATTATAATAAAGGAAAAGGATATTCTATTTTCGTTAAAAATAAACCATGTGCTGGCACAGAAACACCGGCTTCACTTCTGTTCTTACTTTCAAGTATTTTGCGGAATTGTTCTTCAGATAAGTTCTTTTCAGCAGACATGATGAGTGTTCCCACAATTGCACGAACCATATTCCTTAAGAAACGATCGGCTTTAATAGTGAAAATCTTTTTCCCATTTGCATCAAGTGACCATCCCGCTTCCATGATTCTGCAATTATTTGTATACGTCTGAGTATTTGATTTACTGAAACTGGTAAAGTCAACATATTCTTTGAGAACATCTACAAACTTATTTAGTTCTGCTATCTCCGGAATATTTAAATTATACCAGGCTCTATTGATAAGGAATGGATCTTTATAATTGATAATATGATACTCATATGTTCTGCTTGTAGCTGAGAAACGAGCGTGATAATCCGGTGGTACCTTGAAAATCGAATGCACAGCAATTTCCATAGGCAAAATCGAATTCAATTTATGAATCAGGTCAGAAACATCAGTTATCTCTTCTGTTTCAAAATGCGCAAAAAAATGAAGAGCATGAACTCCAGTATCAGTACGACCACAACCTGTGGTTTCGATCGGTTTTCTGAATAGGATTTCTAATGCCTTATTCAATTCTCCTTGTACAGAATTTGCATTTTGCTGCACCTGCCAGCCATGAAACTTCGTGCCATCAAACGATAAGCGGATAAAATATCTATATAAAACGGATGAACTCATTTATATTAATGTGGATATTCAATCCGGATATGATAAATTGACATTAACATTTTTTTAAACAACTTTTTGATTTCGCTGATATCTTTCAGGGTAATTGGTGCATTGTCAAATTGCTTTTGAGTGATCTGATTATCGATAATAGAATCAACAAGATTGCTAATTGATTCGGCATCGGCATTTTTCAGACTTCTTGAAGCAGCTTCAACAGAGTCAGCCATCATGAGTACCGCTGTTTCTTTTGAGAATGGTAAAGGACCGGGATAACGGAATAGAATTTCGTCAGGTACCATTTCCGGAAAATTTTTCAGAAACGACTGATAGAAATATTGCAAGCGAACAGTTCCATGATGGGTTCTGATAAAATCAATGATCTGTTCAGGAAGTTTATGTTTTCTTGCTTTTTCGATTCCTCTTATAACATGACTTTTTATGATACGGGCACTTTCTTCAAATGAAAGATCATCGTGTGGATTACTGTGTGTATTTTGATTTTCTATAAAATACATTGGCATATCCGTTTTACCGATATCATGATACATTGCTCCGGCGCGAATCAACAATGGATTGCCGCCTATATGAAAAATGGCAGCTTCTGCTAAATTGGCAACCTGCAAACTGTGTTGAAATGACCCGGGAGCTTTCATGGAAAGTTCTCGCATCAAGGGCGCATTTGAATCTGATAATTCCATCAGAGAAACATCAGAAAGAAATCCGAATGCCTTTTCAAAGATAAAGATCAATGGAAATGCGAACAATGTAATTACTGAATTTCCAAGGAACCATTTTAAATTCATCCACTCAATACTCTTGAAATTGGCTTCATGCAGAATTGATACTCCTACAAAAGATATTGTATATGAAAGGAAAATCATCAACACAGAAATGAAAAATTGGACCCTTCTGCTCATATTAAGAATCGTAAAAATAGAGACCATCCCCGCAATTGTCTGAATGAACATAAATTCAAATCCGCTTGGGGCCTCAAATCCTATAATCAAGAGTGTTACTATGTGTGTAAAGAGCGCTGTCCGTGTATCAAAGAATGCTCTGACAATTATTGGCAAAATGCAAACAGGTACCAGATACATGTCGAAGAGATTGATCTTTCTTGCCCAAAGAAAAAGGTAAGTGATGAGTACGATCAGGAGCATTAACAAAAGCATTCTTCTGTTATCGTCAAAAATATCTTTTCGGAAAAGAAAAAGGAACATCACCAGCATTGTCATTGCAAGAGAAACCAGAATAAAATGCCCCATTAGCATAAGCCATCTTGCGCTATTGGTGAACTCCTGATTTTTCATTTCAGCTTTCAATGATTCCAGTTTCTGAAAACGGATATCATCGATGATCTCTCCTTTGAGAATCACTACTTCGTCTTTCTGAACCAGGCCGTGTGACAGACTTATTTTATCAATGAGTTGTTTGGTCCACTGGCGTGTGGCCTGATCATCGTATAATATATTATGTGACAATGCATTTTCGAGCAAAGGAGCCAGCAATGACTGATCAGCAGCAGATATATTTTCAAGTTGCGACTGAATGAAAGAAAATGCTGTTTGTATTGTATAATAATCATTTAGATTATGTTCTTCAGCAATATTATCTTTTACAATCGTTATAATTCCATCCGGATTAATATTTTTTGTTTTATCGTTGATCAGAATTATTCCCTTATCATAGATCATCTTCAATACCTGAACACCTATTGTTTCCTGAACTTGTTTCAGTTTATCCTGCTGTTCAATTTCTTTATAGTTTTTAGCCGAGGTTCTGAAGCGTTTATTCCATACATCAGAAAGTTCGTTCTTAAATAAGTAGATCTTCTGCTCTGAAAGTTTATCATCGAAACGGTAAAACGGATGACTGTTTTTCATGACAGAAGCTTTCTCTTCGTTGAGTTCTGCTTCGGTTTTATTGATGGCAAAATCGAAAGGAGCCATCAAATTCTCAAATGCCCAGGGCTTACCTTTCTGAAAAGTATAATTAAATTGAGTTTCCTTCGGAAGAGCTATCACGATCATCAACACTGTGACGATGATCAATGCGATCTTTGAAATTCTTTCGTGTTGATTGGAAAGGCGGACGAAATAATTCTTCATTTTTTATAGAATGGCAGCAATTTACAACTTTAAACAGAGACATGATTCAATTGTATGGATGATTGATGAACAATGGAATCTTCACAAACCGCTTCCTATTCAAACCATGGTTTTATTGTTCTCACTGATAGAGATAAAACCTGAATTTTCTTTTAAAATATTTGATAATCACACACTTCCCTTCAGAATCGGCTCATAACTCAGAAAGGCTTTTTTTAAGTACATTTGCGGCTTAATTCTAACAATGTTTATGAAAGAGGTATATATCATTTCAACCGCACGTACTCCAATTGGAAGTTTCGGAGGTTCACTATCTGCATTAACCGCTACACAATTAGGTGCACATGCAATAAAATCAGCTTTGGAAAAAGTGAAATTGGATCCCAAGGAAATTCAGGAAGTGTATATGGGAAATGTTTTATCGGCAGGAGTTGGTCAAGCACCTGTGACACAGGCTTCAATCTGGTCAGGTATTCCGGACACTACTCCCGGAACGACAGTAAATAAAGTTTGCGCTTCAGGAATGAAAGCTATCATGCTGGGTGCTGAATCAATAATGCTTGGATTGAATGATTGTGTTGTAGCTGGAGGAATGGAAAGTATGAGTAATGTTCCATACTACCTCGATAAAGCGAGAAACGGATATAAACTCGGCCATGGGTCGATCACTGACGGATTAGTCAAAGATGGTTTATGGGATGTTTACAAAGATTACCATATGGGAAATGCTGCTGAACTCTGCGCAACTGAATGTAAAATTTCCCGTGAAGATCAGGATGCATATGCATTGGAATCATATAAGCGTTCCCGCGATGCATACGCTGCAGGAATGTTCAAGGATGAAATTTCACCGGTAAGTGTTCCTGTAAGAGGGAAAGATCCTATCATTGTTTCTGAAGACGAAGAATATAAAAATCTTAGAGCAGATAAAGTTGCAGGACTTAAACCGGCATTTCAGAAAGACGGTACTGTTACGGCAGCCAATGCATCCAAATTGAATGACGGTGCTGCTGCTGTTATTCTGATGAGTAAAGAAAAAGCTGATAAACTCGGATTAAAACCTATAGCAAAGATCAGAGGATTTGCTGATGCTCAACAAGCTCCGGAATGGTTCACTACTACTCCATCAAAAGCAATGCCTAAGGCAGCTGAAAGAGCGGGATTGAAACTTGAGAATGTAGATTACTTTGAGATCAATGAAGCATTTTCTGTTGTATCAATAGCTAACAATCAGTTGATGAAACTTAATCCTGAAAAAGTAAATGTTTTCGGTGGTGCTGTTTCACTTGGGCATCCATTAGGTGCCTCAGGGGCAAGAATTGTTGTGACTCTACTGAATGTTCTGAAACAAAAAGGCGGGAAGATCGGTGCAGCCGGAATTTGTAATGGTGGCGGTGGTGCAAGTGCAATAATTGTAGAATTAGTATAACATTGCCTTACAAAAACCGTTAAGCAACTGATATGTTTGCAATTTGTAATCTTAGTTTAGTGCCTGTCAGGAAAGAATTTTCAGACAAGAGTGAAATGGTCACTCAATTATTATTTGGAGACCTTATTGAGATTCTTGACAAACATAAAAACTGGTATAAGATCAGGATCATTGCAGACGAATATCAAGGCTGGATCGATCAGAAACAAGTTTCAGTTATCAGCGACGAAGAAAAAGAAGAGTACCATTCAAATTCTTCTTTTTTATCGAATGATATTCTTCAGATCGCTATCTTAAATAATTCAGAGATGTGTACTATCGTAATGGGTAGTACACTTCCCTTCTATTCCAATAAAAGTTTGTCATTTGGTGGCAATAAATATTCTTTCGAAGGGAACACAGTTTTAGCGTCTGCCAAACGACCTGAAAATATCACACTACAAGCCCAGCTTTATTTGAATTCGCCTTATCTATGGGGTGGTAAATCGCCTTTTGGGATCGATTGTTCCGGACTAACACAAATAGTTTATAAGATGTGTGGATACCAGTTACGTCGTGATGCAAATCAGCAGGCAGAACAGGGCGAAACGATCAGTTTTTTAGAAGAATGTAAACCCGGGGACTTAGCATTTTTTGATAATGAAGATGGAAAGATCATTCATGTTGGAATAATAACTCACGGAAACAACATTATTCATGCAAGCGGAAAAGTTCGTTTAGATAAACTGGATCATCAGGGTATTTTTAACGGGGAAACAAAAAAGTACTCGCATAACCTGAGACTTTTAAAAAGAATCGTTTAATATTATTTTTGTTTTACGTATTTCCAATTCCTGATCTTTCCTTCCGACACCCACTCCAACATTGTTTCAAGTCTTTTAATTCTTGTCGTTTCTGTTTTTGCTTCTTCGATCCATTCAACATATTCTTTCTGCTGACTGTTTGAAAATGCATAGAAATTTGTATTTACTTTTTTATTCTTCTTTATTGCTGTTAAAATATAATCAGGAATTTTTACATCAACAATTGATTTTGGTTTAGAATGGGTTGGAGATTTGACACCTTCATCATTCAATTTCATCGCTTTCTTTATGATCGTTGCCAAAACTTTATCTGAAGGAAGATCCTTAAGATCCGAGATCCGGCCAAGCTGACCCATCGCTGAACTGTCCTCTATTTTCTGCAACTCCGGGATCAATGAACCTTTCCAGAATCCAATAGCACAATGTCCGGAAAATGAAGCCATACTGCACATGATCCCTTTATACTGGAAATGAGGGAAACCCCACTTTAGTGTTTCTTCAGTTTCAGGGCAATGTGTATGGACTAATGACCTGAAATGTTTTAAAATGGGCTGAGCAAACTCTTTTGATTGCTTAATATATTGGTCGATAGCCTTGTCCTTTTTCATTTATTTGTCATTTATGATGTTAATTTAGAATAAAAAGGACAAAAAATTGGGTATTGTCCTGAAAAATTAACAATTTTGGCATGAAAATTACGAAGGGTATTTTAACAAAATACTAAATTTTATGAAAAAGATCTACATTCTGTTCCTTATACTAGTTACTGCCTCACTATCAATTTCTTCTGCCCAGAATACTGAAAATTCAATTCCGCTATCACAGGAGAAAATGAGCGTCTTTTATTCAGGTAATGAGGATAATATACATTTAAGTTACACGATTGCTCATGCTTCACCTATCGAGATCAAAATAGTTGACATCACCGGTAAAGAAATAAGGACTGTTCAGTTACCTCTTCAGTTCCCCGGAAATTACTCTGAAATTCTTGATCGTAATTCATTACGCGACGGTATTTATATAATGCAACTTAATTGGGGTGGAAAAAGATTTATAAAGCGATTTATCATTTCATAATTTCCAAACAACTAAAAAATATCAGCGAACTTCAACCGGTTCGCTTTTTTTTTGCCTAACTTGGAGAATGTTACTAGCGACACTTTGTCTACGTTTTTGAAAAATGACTGTCATTCTGTACTGACTTTTATCAAATCAGTCATTTGGCAATTGTTTTGACCTTCCTTGCAGAAGAATAGATTTTTTATTTTAATTATAAAACAACTGAAATGAATCAAAATAATTTAACTCTCAAATCTCAGGAAGCAGTTCAGGCTGCTCAGCAATTTGCTGAAAGCAATTCGCAACAAGCATTGGAGACTTCGCATCTTTTGAAAGGAATTTTTTCAGTAGATGAAAATGTTCTTCCTTTCATTTTAAAAAAGTGTAATGTCAATATTGATAAATTAAAAGACGAAAACGATAAGCTGATTGAAGCTCTTCCAAAGGTCGAAGGCGGTAGGATCTATTTGTCTGACGATTTTAATAAAACTTTCCAGAAAGCAGCTTCCAATGCTAAGGACATGGGAGATGATTTTATTTCTCTTGAGCATTTATTCCTTGCTATGATCAATGGAAAGGATAAGACTTCTGCTCTATTAAAAAATTCCGGGATCAGTGAGAAAGATGTAAAATCTGCTATCAAAGAATTGAGAAAAGGAAGTAAAGTAACAAGTGCCAGTGCTGAAGAGACCTACAATTCATTAAATAAGTTTGCGAAAAATCTTAATGAGCTTGCCCGAAATGGGAAGCTTGATCCGGTAATCGGTCGCGATGAAGAGATAAGACGCGTATTGCAGATACTTTCCCGCCGTACTAAAAACAATCCGATTTTGATCGGTGAACCCGGAGTTGGAAAGACAGCTATTGCTGAAGGTCTGGCGCACAGGATAATTGATGGTGATGTTCCTGAAAACTTAAAGCAGAAACAAATTTTTTCTCTCGATATGGGAGCCTTGATTGCAGGTGCAAAATATAAAGGAGAATTTGAAGAACGACTTAAGTCTGTTATAAAAGAAGTTATCTCTGCGGAAGGCGATATTGTATTGTTTATCGATGAGATTCACACCCTCGTTGGTGCTGGCGGTGGTGATGGTGCAATGGATGCCGCTAACATCCTGAAGCCTGCATTGGCAAGAGGTGAATTAAGAGCGATCGGTGCCACTACTCTTTCAGAATATCAGAAGTATGTGGAGAAGGATAAAGCACTTGAAAGAAGGTTTCAGAAAGTCATGGTTGAAGAACCAAGTACTGAAGATGCAATTTCTATTTTGAGAGGACTCAAAGAGCGTTATGAAACGCATCACAAAGTAAGGATCAAGGATGAAGCTATTATTGCTGCTGTTGAACTTAGTGAACGCTATATTTCTGATCGCTTTCTACCGGATAAAGCTATTGATCTTGTTGATGAAGCTGCAGCAAAATTACGTCTTGAAATCGATTCTGTTCCGGAAGAGCTTGATGAAATGAATCGCAGGATCATGCAATTGGAAATTGAAAGAGAAGCTATCAAAAGAGAGAAAGATGAACGGAAGTTGAATGATCTGAATGAAGAAATCGCTAATCTAAATGAAGACAGAAATCAACTGAAAGCAAAATGGGAATCTGAAAAGCAGATCGTTCAGGGAATTCAATCATCAAAAGAAAAAATTGAAGCATTAAAGTTAGAAGCTGAACAAGCTGAGCGTTCAGGTGATTATGGCCGCGTTGCAGAGATCAGGTATGGAAAAATAGGTGAAGTTGAAGGAAAGTTAAAGGAACTTGAAGTTCAGCTTGGAACAATGCAAATTGAAAAAGCATTGATAAAGGAAGAAGTAGATTCTGAAGATATTGCTGAAGTCGTTTCACGATGGACAGGCATTCCTGTAAACAGAATGTTACAAAGCGAAAGAGAAAAGCTTTTGCATCTTGAAGAAGAATTGCACAAAAGAGTAATCGGTCAGGAAGAAGCAATCAGTGCCTTGAGTGATGCTGTCAGAAGAAGTCGTGCCGGACTGCAGGATGCAAAAAAACCGATCGGTTCATTTATCTTTCTTGGGACAACCGGTGTTGGAAAAACAGAACTTGCTAAAGCACTGGCAGAATTTTTATTCAATGATGAAAATTCAATGACAAGAATCGACATGAGCGAATATCAGGAAAGGCATACTGTATCCAGATTAATAGGTGCCCCTCCGGGATATGTTGGCTACGATGAAGGGGGGCAGCTTACAGAAGCTGTTAGACGACGTCCCTACTCTGTCATTCTTTTAGATGAAATAGAAAAAGCTCACCCGGATGTTTTCAATATCCTGTTGCAAGTTCTTGATGATGGAAGATTAACTGATAACAAAGGCCGGACAGCCAGTTTCAAGAATACGATCATTATTATGACTTCAAATATCGGTTCACATCTGATCCAGGAAAGTTTTGAGGATTTGAATGCATTCAATCATGAAGAGACAGTAAGTAAAACTAAAGTGAAAGTTTTCGATCTGCTTAAAAAAACCATTCGTCCGGAATTTTTAAATAGAATTGATGAGATCATAATGTTCCAGCCTTTGACAAGAGAGGAAGTGAAACAAATTGTAAGAATACAATTTCAATCACTGCAAAATTTGTTGAAGCAAAATGAAATGAAGATCACTGCAAGTGAAGAGGCTATCGAGTGGTTGTCACAATTAGGTTTTGATCCACAATTCGGTGCTCGTCCTTTGAAAAGAGTGATTCAGAAAAAAGTTTTGAATGAACTTTCAAAACAAATTCTAGCGGGAAATATTACTAAGGATGCAGATATTGAATTGAAATTAAATTCTAAAAATGAATTTGAATTTGTAAATATTCATAAGTCAGTTGAAGTGTAATCAAAACACGATTAATAAATTCAATTTAAGTCAAAAAAACCGGTTTTTTACACCGGTTTTTTCATTTTTTAGCATAATATCAATTTTTCTATTGTATTTTTGTTACAAGAAAAAACACTATGAAAAATACAATGCTGTTACTGGCAATTCTGTTTGGATTTAATGTGGCAAAAGGCCAGTCATGTTGTAAAATGACTTCAAACCAATCTTTTGCTCAACTTGCAATGAACGATCAATTTGCTGCTGCTCATTTAGACCCACTTCCATTTGCTGGTGAAAAAGAAAAAGGCAAAGTGATTCAATTTCCGGCAAAAGATAATGCTACGGCGAATGGCTATTTTTTACAAGCAGAGTCACCAACAAAAAACTGGCTTTTCATATACCATGAATGGTGGGGCTTGAACCAGTATATTAAACAGGAAGCAGATAAATTCCGGAAAGAGTTTGGAAACTGTAACATCCTTGCTATCGATCTTTATGATGGTGCTGTTGCCACAGATGCAAAGAAAGCACAGGAATTGTCGTCAAGTATGAAATCTGAGAGAGCAATAAGTATAATTGAAGGAGCTATTGCCTATGCAGGAGGAGATGCTAAAATAGTTTCTCTGGGTTGGTGTTTGGGTGGTGGCTGGTCATTGCAGTCTGCTATGCTTGCTTCAGAACAGGCTAATGGATGCGTTGTTTATTATGGAATGCCGGAAAGCAATGAACAAAAGATAGTAAAATTTCCTTGTGATATTCTAGGTATTTATGGGAAGTATGATAAATTCATTACGTCAGAAATGATAATTGATTTTGAAAGCAAATTAAATGCATCCGGGATTCCGCATAATTTTAAATTTTATAATGCCGAACATGCTTTTGCTAATCCAAGTAATCCTAAGCATAATGTAGAAGCAACTAAAGATGCTTACGCTCTCACCTTGGAATATCTGCGTACAAAATTTAATGAACAGTAACTAATTTTTCGCGAGGATTTTAATATTCCATGCTATAAAGAAATCAGTTGAAGTTATGATCCGAAGCGTTAAAATAATCTTGCTGTTATTAATTACAAAAGCAACCTATGGTCAACCGGCGTCGTTTGTAATTTATCCGGGCTCACCCTTTTTGGTCAATCATGCACATGGGGTACATCAGGCAGCGTCAGGATCCATATTTCTTTCGGGATACGGTGAAGATGTCGGTGGAGTTTTTTCACTTATTTCCTTTACGAAATTTGATGAAAACGGATCACGCTTATTTGTAAAATATTTCGGTGATTCCACTCATCATTTTATGATGATGCGGATGCTTGTATTGGACGACAATAATTATATACTTGCCGGAAGCAAATATTTACCGGGAGGAAACTCTTCTCCTTATGCAGTGAAGATAGATTCAACGGGTACTATCATTTGGGAAAAGAATGTCAATACAAATTATAACTCCTACTATACCGGTGTCAGCAGATTTTCAAATGGAAATCTGGTATTTGCCGGAGCAGCATCTGATTCTATTAACAGTGATTTGAATTTAATGGGTGTGATCACCGATAGTCTGGGACACGACCTTCACAGTTTTTCATTTGGTGAACCGGTGATAAATGAAACAGCAGAAAATTGTGTTGTTTCTGATAATGGACTAATAGCTGTATGCGGCGACCGGTTAATCAATACTACGATTGTGAACCCTTATGTAGTTGCATTTGACAGCACCGGAAATTTTCTGTGGGAGATGGGAATTTCTTCACATAACAATTCCGGGAGTAAAAATCTCTATCTCGACAAAGAAGGCAAATTATTGGTCGTCGGAGAAAGTGCTACAACTTCCAGTCCTCAGTTCGATGTGCAGTTAACCAAGATTGATATTGGTTCTGTCACAACGATCTGGCAAAAACTGATTCCGGGAACGAATATGAGTGATGCCGGATTTGCAATCAGCGAGACCATTGATGGAAATTATTCTTTGGCCGGTTATGGTCATGATAGTATCTCTAATTCGAAAAAGGTTCTTTTTCTCATTACTGACACAAGCGGAAATGAATTGTCGAAAAAGTATTTTGGTAATTCATCGATAAATATTGGATATGCGATCTCTCCATCTGTCTATGGGGGATTTCTTATTGCAGGGGCGGATTTTGTCTCTGACAGACAGATTTTGATCTATCAGAAAGAATTGGGTATTGATGTATCTGAATTGCAAAATGAGCATATGTCCATTTATCCAAATCCGGTTTTGACAAATTCAATGATACGTTTCCAACAACCTGTTTTAAGTGTTCGTGTAACAGATTTGCAAGGGAGACCAGTTCTGCAGATAGAGAAGAAACAATCTTTCACTACAACAACAATTCCATTTTTGAACAGTGGTTTATACTTCATTGAATGTAGTTCTGAAACAAAGCACTTCTATTCCACATTAATTGTTTGTGAATGAAGAATAAGATTCAACAGATATTAAATCAATACTGGGGACATACTTCTTTCAGACCATTACAGGAAGATATTATTTTTTCTATTTTAGAGGGGCATGACACACTTGCTTTGTTACCGACAGGTGGTGGAAAGTCAATTTGTTTTCAGGTTCCGGCCCTTGCAAATGATGGCATTTGCATTGTGATTTCACCATTGATTGCCCTCATGAAAGATCAGGTAAGTAATCTGAGAAATAAAGGTATTCCTGCAGTATCTATTGTTTCAGGTATGAGCCGGGATGAAATTGATATTGCACTTGACAATTGTATCTACGGAAAAGAAAAATTTCTTTACGTTTCACCTGAGCGACTGACTTCGGAATTATTTCTGGAACGATTAAAGTTAATGAAAGTAAATTTGCTTGCGATCGATGAAGCTCATTGTATTTCTCAATGGGGTTATGATTTCAGGCCGTCTTATCTGCAGATAGCATCGATCAGGGAACATTTACCAAATGTTCCTGTACTGGCTCTTACTGCAACTGCAACTAAAAATGTTGAACTGGACATACAGGAAAAACTTGCATTCAAAAACCAGAATGTCTTCAAGAAAAGTTTTGAAAGGAAAAATCTGGCTTACATCGTACTTTACGAAGAAGACAAGTTCGGACGGTTATTGAAGATTACAAAAAGTTTAAATGGCATCGGAGTTGTTTATGTACGTACACGAAAAAAGACAAAGGAAATAGCTGACTTTCTGAAACGAAATAAAGTTTCTGCTGAAGCATACAATGCCGGAATGACCAGTGCAGAAAGAACAAAAGTTCAGGACAACTGGATGAAAGAAAAGACCAGAGTTGTTGTTGCAACGAATGCATTTGGTATGGGTATCGACAAAGGCAACGTTCGTTTTGTCGTTCATGTTGATTCACCTGAAAGTCTGGAAGCCTATTATCAGGAAGCAGGACGTGCAGGAAGAGATGAACAGAAAGCCTTTGGAATTTTATTATTCAATAAGAATGATCGCGAAGAACTTGAACAGCGTGTAGATCTGACCTTCCCTGATATCCAAAAGATAAAAGCAGTATATCAGGCTCTGGGAAACTACTATCAATTGCCGGTTGAATCCGGAAAGGGTGTCAGCTTTAATTTCGACCTCTATAATTTTTGCAATAATTATAATTTCAATATGTCTGAAACTTATAATTGTCTGAAGGTTCTTGAACTGCAGGGTATGATTGCAATGAATGACTCTGTTGCACTTCAGTCAAGATTGCATTTTACGATCAGAGCAAATGATCTTTATGAATTTCAAGTCAAGAATCCCCGTTTCGACGTTTTTATTAAAGTGATTCTACGACTATACGAAGGTGTTTTTGATGAATTTGTTTCTATCAATGAATCTGAAATTGCGTTACGGGCAACGATCTCTTTAGAAGATACAAAATCATTTTTGCAGTCATTGCATAAACTTCAGATCTTAAATTACATTCCATTTACTGATAAACCTCAATTGACTTTTACCGAAGCCCGGTTAGATCAAAAACATCTTTTGATTGACAAAGAAAATCTGGTAGAACGAAAAAACAGATTTATTGAAAGGGCAAGATCATTTCTGCATTATTCCGAAACTCAAAACCGCTGCAGAAGTCAGATGCTAGTTGCCTACTTTGGGGAGATCAATACAGAAAGATGTGGTGTTTGTGATTACTGTCTGGAAAGAAACAAAGCCGGAGTTTCAGATCTTGAGTTTGGTGAAATTTCAATACGGATCAAAAACCTGCTTAAAGAAAATGAGATCGGTTTATCGGACCTGATTGTCAGGTTAAGACCGGCCACAGAGGAAAATACACTAAAAGTTGTTGAGTGGCTGGTTGATAATGAACAGATCTTTTACAAAGAAGGTGAAATTCTTGGTGTAAAACCATAATCATCCTCTTTATTTGAGTGATCTTCCCTCCTTTCCATTGCTAAATAATTGTACTTTTGGCGCATATGAAAAATTATGCGAAAGTAATATTGCAGCCTAAAAAGGACCGGTCTCTGCGACTGTTTCATCCTTGGGTCTTTTCAGGTGCAATTGCGAAAGTAATCGGTGATCCGAAAGAAGGTGAAATTGTAGAAGTCTTTTCAAATGAAAATGAATACATGGCTACCGGTCATTTTCATGAAGGTTCCATCAAAGTCAGATTGTTCTCATTTATTGAAACAGATTGTGGTGAAGAATTCTGGTATTCAAAATTCAGGAAAGCATATGATAACAGAGAGCGACTTGGGCTGATAGGAAATACATCAACAAATATATATCGGTTGATCCATGCAGAAGGCGATGGTTTACCGGGACTGATCATTGACATTTATGGTTCTGTTGCAGTTATACAAACTCATACTGTAGGAATGCATGAACAGAAAAATCATTTTGTTTCTGCTTTGAAAAAAATCTATGGAACTCCATTAGAAGCGATATTTGATAAAAGTTCTGAAACAATGAGTAAGCAGAATTCTATGCAGATGGAAAACTCTTTTCTGTATGGCTCCCAATCTGAATCGGAAGTTTTTGAAAATGATGTTAAGTTTTATGTGAATTGGGTCGAAGGTCAGAAAACAGGGTTTTTCATCGACCAACGTGAAAACAGAAAATTACTTGCGCAGTATTCTCATGGTAAAAAGATCCTGAATACTTTTTCTTATTCAGGAGGTTTCTCAATGTATGCCTTAGCAGGCGGAGCTTCTGAAGTTCACTCCGTTGATAGTTCAAAGAAAGCCGGTGAACTTGCTGTCAGAAATGCCGAATTAAATGCAGTAACTAACCGGCATAAATTTCATGCAATGGATGCATTTGATTTTTTAAAATCCACGAAAGACCAATACGATATTGTAATTCTCGATCCGCCTGCATTTGCTAAACATTTATCTTCTGTCGACAAAGCAATGGTGGGTTACAGAAATCTTAACACCGAAGGATTTAATAAAGTTAAACCCGGTGGATTGCTGTTCACATTTTCCTGTTCACAAGTGATAGACAAAATTCTTTTCAGAAAGATCGTATTTCAGGCAGCAGCTCAATCGAAAAGAAATGTCAGGATCCTCTATCAACTTACGCAAGGACCTGATCATGCTATCAGCATCTATCATCCGGAAGGTGAATATCTGAAAGGACTTGTTCTCCAAGTGGATTGATATATGGCAGTAGGAACCACTTATAAGGAAATCACAAAGCTTGCTATGCCCGTAATTTTCGGGGCGTTGTCGATGACTTTAATAAACATTACCGATACTGCATTTCTTGGACGTATAGGTGAAACGGAATTGGGAGCAGCTGCTGTAGGTGGCGTTCTATATTTCGTATTTGCAATGATCGGAACTTCGATCGGGACGGGAACACAAATTATTATTTCAAGGCGAAAGGGAGAAGAAAATAATTCTTCAATTGGACAAATATTCGATCAAAGTATTGGCATCCTTCTCCTGACCGGATTTTTATTATTTGCAATTTTAAAATGGATCGCTCCCCCATTACTTCCGTTGATCCTCAATGAACCTGAACTGATTGATGCTACAACAGAATTTCTTGCTTATCGGTCTTATGGAATATTTTTTGTTTTAATAGCAACTGCATTCCGATCATTATATGTCGGTATTGCAACGCCAAGGATCTATGGATTCTATTCATTTCTTATGGCAGCAATTAATATTGTATTGGGTTATGGAATGATCTTCGGAAATCTTGGTTTTCCAAAACTTGGAATTGCCGGTGCCGGACTTGCTTCTTCAATTGCTGAGTTACTTGCGCTACTTTTTATCTGGTCTTATACATTCTTGAAGAAGGATCTTGTTAAATATCGTCTCTTCAAATTCACGACATTTAAAAAAGAACTTACCGCAAAAATATTCCAGCTATCATCGCCGATCATAGTACAGAATTTACTCTCAATGGGTGCATGGTTTGTGTTTTTTGTTTTTATCGAAAAAATCGGAAAACATGAGCTTGCAATTTCAAACATAGTAAGAGGAGCATACATGATCAGCATGACACCCTTCTGGGGTTTTTCTGTTGCGGCAAATAGTATGGTAAGTAATATTATAGGACAAGGTAAAAAGGAAGAGGTACTGGGATTAGTAAACAATATTATTAAATTAACATTGTTCGTTTCAATTGCCATGATTGCGATCAATCTGATCTTCCCTATTCAGATACTCTCTATTTTTACAAATGACACCAAACTCATACATGATTCCATGGCATGTTTACAGATCGTAGACATTGCTTTGATCTTTTTCGGATTTGCAATCGTTTCCATTAATGCAGTAAGCGGAACCGGTGCTACAAAAGTTGCTCTGTATATTGAGATCGCTGCTATTTTTATCTACATGCTTTATAATTACCTGGCAACTTTTGTGTTTAAAGGATCAGTTGAAATCGTATGGTTCTCAGAGGTGCTATATTGGTTATTTACAGGTGTTGTTTGTTATTGGTATATCAGATCCGGGGTTTGGAAGAAGTTGAAGAATATTTAGGATTTGATTTGATTGAAGGGATTAAGATAACAGCATAGAATCATTTTTTTTGCACTGCCCTTAAGGACCGTGCAAAAAAATGATTATGCCTAGCAATTAAATGATCTAATCAAGCTTTCCTTTTTAAGACATAAAAAATCCAGATTTTAAGCCAACAACTATAAAAACCAAATAAGAATTCACAATCTGCTTTAATAACTATTATGAATTTTTATTTCCCATAGTTCATTCATAGCTATCTTTGCAGGTATGTCGAACAAACCCAAAATTGTTTTTCTCGGAACTCCCGAATTTGCTGTTCCTGCTTTGGCGATCCTGGTTGAAAACGGATATCCAATTTCTGCAGTAGTCACTGTTCCTGATAAACCTGCCGGTCGTGGGCAGAAAATACTTTCTTCGCCTGTAAAGCAATATGCAGAAACTCATGGCTTAAAAATTCTGCAGCCTTCTAATTTGAAAGATGAGACATTTGTGAATGAACTCAAGTCACTAAATGCTGACTTGCAGATCGTAGTAGCTTTCCGGATGTTGCCGGAAGTGGTTTGGAATATGCCCCGATTAGGAACATTTAATCTGCATGGTTCACTCCTTCCACAATATCGGGGAGCAGCGCCGATCAACTGGGCAATAATTAACGGAGAAAAAACTACCGGTGTTACAACATTCTTTTTAAAGCAGGAGATCGATACAGGGAATATTATTTTTAAACAGGAAGTGGAAATCGGTGACGACGACAATGCTGAATCTATCCATGATAAGCTCATGCACGTCGGTTCACAATTGGTTCTAAAGACGGTACAAGCGATTGAATCAGGAAAGATTAAATCTGTTGATCAGAGTACTTTAAGTAATGTAACTTTGAATAATGCTCCAAAGCTTAACAGAGAAAATACCCGGCTTTCATTATCAAAATCTCCGGAGGCATTGCGGAATTTTATCCGCGGACTTTCACCTTATCCCGCAGCGCATACTGAATTTTTCAATGACAACGGAATTGGGTTTTCTGTAAAGATCTTTGACGTTGATGCTGTTTCGGAAATTCATGAATTTGCAAATGGTAAAATTCTGACTGACAATAAAAGCTATTTGAGAATCTATCTTTCAGGTGGTTATGTTTCAGTAAATGAACTTCAACTTTCAGGAAGAAATAAAATGAAGATCAAGGATTTTTTGAATGGAGTGAAATTTGAAGGTAACTGGAAGGCTCATTAGCAATTAATAATTAATAATGAAGAGTGAAAAATGAAAAGAGTTGTTGTTCTTAGTGGTGCGGGGATTAGTGCTGAAAGTGGATTGAAAACTTTTCGGGACAGTGATGGACTATGGGAGAATTACAGAATTGAGGATGTTGCTACACCTCAAGCGTGGAAAAAAGACAGAAATCTTGTTTTGCAATTTTATAATGAAAGAAGAAAACAGGTGATCTCTGCAAAGCCAAATGCTGCTCATATTGCATTGGCAGAGTTGGAAACTAAGTTTGATGTGCATATTGTAACACAAAATATTGATGATCTGCACGAACGTGCCGGATCTCAGAAAATTTTGCATTTGCATGGTGAAATTCTAAAGTCAAGAAGTACAGTGGATCCGCACCTGATTTACACTATCAATGGTGATGTAATCAATGAAGGAGATAAATGTGAGTTAGGCTCTCAACTCCGGCCGCATATAGTATGGTTCGGAGAAATGGTTCCGGCCCTTGAAGATGCAGCTTATATTGTTTCAAAAGCTGACATTCTCATTGTAGTTGGTACTTCACTTGCAGTATATCCTGCTGCAGGATTAATCAATTATGCCTCTCCTGAGGCAGAAAAATTTCTTGTTAATCCGGATCCCGGTGCAGGAAATATTAAAGGGTTTAAATTTATTAATGCAAATGCCGGTACAGGAATTCCTTTACTGGTCAAAGAAATATTAAACAGATAATGGATCATCCTTATTTCAGCACAGAAGTTTTTAAATGGGTCGTGCTCCCTTTCCTGATTTTTATTGCCAGAACAATTGATGTTTCTCTTGGCACCTTACGAAGTGTTTTTGTATCAAAAGGTTTCAGACAGATCGTACCTTTTATTGGTTTCATTGAAGTACTGATCTGGTTGATCTCAATCCGGCAGGTCATGCAACACCTGGATAATCCTGTATGCTATATTGGTTTTGCAGGAGGTTTCGCCATGGGTACTTATGTTGGATTATTGATCGAGAGCAGACTTGCTTTGGGACTACAAGTTTTACGTCTGATCGTTTCGTCAGACTGGCAGCCATTGATAACAGAATTACAAAAAGAGAAACTTGGGTTGACAATTATGGATGGACATGGAGCAAAGGGTCCGGTGAAAATTATTTTTACTATTGTGAATCGAAAAGATATTGCACGCGTTAGAAACCTCATTAAAAAGGTAAATCCTCAGGCATTTTATTCAATTGAAGATATCCGGGTTGCTAATCAAGGTGTTTTCCCGGATCATGGAACTATCAATTCCAAGATGGATTACATCAGAAATGTTCTCCCCGATGTGAAAGAGAAATAAACTTTTGATTGTCAATAAGTCGTTCAGATTTCCTGAATGCGTACCCTTTAAAGAGGTAGTTTTGAATTAATTCAACCATAAAAACCATATACAAAAAATCATGAAAACTAAAGCAATTTTAGCATTCGTTATTGCCGGAGCGATGAGCTTCACTGCATGCACAAAGAAAGTTGATCCAAAAATCGTTGCTGATGTAAATCAATTCGGAACAGACTGGACAGCATTAGGCGAAAAAGCTACTAACTGGAGCAATGAGCTGACTGCTACTACTACTCAAGCAAAAGAATTCGTTGCTAAACAAACTGAGAGAATGAACAGCATCACTTCTCCGAAAGAAGAAGCGGTAAAAACTCAATTAGCAGCTTCAATTCAAACTGCAACTGATAATGCTACAAAATTAGAAGTTATGCAATCAGAATTCAACACGTTCAAAGCTACGTGGGATGAGACTACAAAGCAATTTGGCGAGTGGAAAGACAAAGTTATGAAAGGCGAAGTTAATCCGGAAGAAGCTACTAAAGGCTTAGCTGATTTCCAATCTAAAATGGCTGCTTCTCAAGCACAAGTTGAAGGATGGAATGCACAATATGCAGAAATCAAAACTGCTAACGAGCAAAATATGGCAAGTGCTGAAACAGTTGTTAATCCTGCTGAATCAACTCCAAAGAAATAATTGAAATTTCTTCAATACAAAAAAAGGTCTGAGAAATCAGACCTTTTTTATTTGGTGTAAATCGTTAAGTTCTTTGATGAGCTTCGTTGAAAAATTATTGAAATACCTTTTCGTTCTGAATGCCCCTACCCATCGTAAACCGTGGATCACATCGCTGAGAAATATTTCATCGGCTTTTAAGAGATCATCAACAGTAATTCCTTTTTCAATGACAGTCTTACCTTGTTTTTTCAAATGTGCAATAAGCACTTCCCTCATAACTCCTGCAACACATGCTTCATCGAGTGAAGGTGTATAGAAAATACCATCGTCGAGCAGGAAAATATTGGAGCTGATCGCTTCGGCAATTCTGCCATCTGTGTTCAGAACCAGACAATCGCCGCTGTTCGATTTATTTTTGTACAAACCGGCCATTACGTAATACAAAGCATTGGAAGATTTCAGATTGGAAAGTCGACTCACCGGTTTCTTAATATCTGTATAAAGGTCTATTTTCAATCCTGTTTCATTCAATCTGAAATTCCGGTTCGATAATGCGGAGACTTCAATCAGATAGGATACATTATTGGTTTGCGGAGTGTACAATCCCCCATCATTCCTGAAAACTTCCAGTCGTATACGTCCATTTCCTTTCAGATTATTCACCTGATCTAAATGCCGGATCGAAAGATACAGATTGTGAAATGTGAGATCATCATGACCATTCATTCCCAATAGTTCCATGGAACTTGCTAAACGCGCCAGATGTTTTTCGAAGAAAAGTATCTCGCCATTCATCAATCGGATAGTTTCAAAGACAGCATCGCCATATCTGAATGCCCTGTTACTGGCAGTAAAGATCGGTTGTCCGGCCTCAATAATATTCCCGTTAAAGTTGACGAAATTGTTTTGCATCTGAATGATACAAAGGTAGCAAGTATTTCCGTCGGTTATTTTACAGAATGAAAAAGTTTAACAACAACTGGCGGTTAATTAACTTTTCGATTTAAGAGTAAGCAGATGTTTAATCTTTAAACAATTCAAAAGCCTGAAAGATCAATTAGTCTTAAGTCAGAATTAGGCTCTATCAAAACAGTCTTTACTCCCGCTTTTCTTCCGGCAATTATATCTCTTTCTGTATCACCAATAAAAAAACTTTTCTCAGGATCAATGTTGAATCGCGCAATTGCTTTCTCTAACAGTTGCGAATCCGGTTTACGGCATATACAATTACTTGTTGTTGGATGATGCGGACAATAATAGTATTCAGCGATCTCAATTCCACTCATACCAAGACTTCTGGAAATGTGGAGATGTAAATAGTCTGCTTCTTGTTTTGTATAAAGATTTTTTCCAATTCCACCCTGATTTGAAATGACAATAAGTAAATATCCTTCCTTCGAAAAATTGAGGAGTGCTTCAGGAACTCCCGGATTTATTTTGAGATCTTCCAGGAGCCAGGTATAATCTCCACGTTCATTGATAAGAACTCCATCCCTGTCCAGAAAGATCGCTTTCTTTTTTTCAGAAGACATTTCCAAAATCCATTAATTTCTGAAAGAATGAAATGAGAAGATCCGGTTTTAGAATCACCGTAAATACAAATCCGAAAATTGCACCCCACATATGCGCATCGTGGTTAACATTGTCTCCACCTTTTTTACCCATATAATAGCAGTAAAACAAATAAGCAACTCCAAATATTATAGAAGGCAGACAAAGTAATCCGTAGAGACAAATTTTCTGCATTGGTTCAAGTAAAATAAATGAAAAGATAACTGCAGATACAGCCCCTGAAGCGCCAAGGGCATTATAATAAATGTTGTCTTTGTTTTTTTTGAACGTTGGAATAACAGAAGCCACCATTCCACCAAAGTATAATAAAACATAATAATACCCGGCGCGATTGTCGAAGTATGCTGCAAAATATTGTTCAATGATTCCACCAAATGAAAACAATACAAACATATTCACAGCAAGGTGAATAAAATCGGCATGAATGAAACCGCTGCTGATGAAACGATACCATTGCTTATGCTTATCGATCATGTAGGGATTAAAGATCAGTTTATTCATATACTCATTTCGTGAGAATGCCAGTAAACTGATTCCAATTGTTGCTACGACCAATATGGTTGATATCATTCAGAATTTTATTTAAACATTAAAACGGAAATGCATCACATCTCCATCGCCAACCAGATATTCTTTTCCTTCAATACTTAATTTACCGGCATCACGACAAGCAGATTCAGAACCAAAAGTTAAAAAGTCATTGTAACGAATTACCTCTGCCTTAATAAAACCTTTTTCGAAATCGGTATGGATAACAGCGGCTGCCTGCGGTGCAAGCATTCCTTTTGTAATAGTCCAGGCACGAACTTCTTTAACTCCCGCTGTGAAATAAGTATAAAGACTCAATAAACGATACGCAGCTTTGATAAGTTTAGCAACTCCTGATTCTTCCAAACCGAGGTCACTTAAAAATGCTTTTCTGTCTTCGAAACTTTCAAGCTGAGTGATCTCTGCTTCTATTGCGGCTGCAATGACAAGCACTTCAGCGTTTTCATCTTTCACTTCTTCTTTCAGCAGGTCAACATATTTGTTACCGTTAACAACAGAACCTTCATCGACATTGCAAACATAAAGTACAGGTTTTGCAGTGAGTAAAAAGATGTCATCGATGAAACGTTTGTCTTCGGGAGCAACGGGTGCACTTCGAGCAGACAATCCTTTTTCAAGATGGTTTTTATAAATAGTCAGAACTTCCATGCATTTCTTTGCATCTTTATCTGTTCCTATTTTTGCCATTTTTTCAGTACGGCCTAACTTGCGGTCCACACTTTCAAGATCTTTCAACTGCAATTCAGTATCGATTGTTCCTTTATCACGCACCGGATTCACCGATCCATCGACATGGACAACATTCGGATCTTCGAAGCAACGTACTACGTGAATGATTGCATCGCACTCTCTGATGTTACTCAGGAATTGATTTCCTAAACCTTCACCTCTGCTTGCACCTTTCACCAAACCGGCAATGTCAACTATTTCAATAGTTGTCGGAACCACTCTTTCAGGTTTTACTAACTTTTCTAATTCATTCAATCGTTCATCCGGAACTGTGATCACACCGACATTCGGTTCTATTGTACAAAACGGAAAATTCGCAGCTTGCGCTTTTGCATTCGAAAGACAATTAAATAATGTCGATTTACCAACATTCGGCAATCCAACAATACCACATTTTAAGGCCATAATACTTAGTACTTATTTTTTTTTATAATTGATGTTTTAAGGTTAGTGAACATGTTTAAGGTTAACAGGTTTGCAGGTTTCAGGATAGCAGTACGTTTTTTCTATCTAATAATCTACTGACTTTATTTACCCAATTCTCCTTTCAAAATTGCTTCACTTTTCATTCTTCACTTTTCACTACTTATTCTTCGTTATTAGTTATCCGATAAAAATTATTTACCCCCGCCCGGTAACGTCGAAGCTGAAAGTATAGTCTGATACTTCAATGTATTGGCCGGATCGATCTGTGAAAGTATTGGGACAAGTTCACTTTTTTCTGCAGGTAAGGCAGCCGTGTAAATGTTTACGATCTCATCAGCTTTAGCTGTAAAGAATGATTGCATCAGAAATGAATTTGGTTTGTCCTGGTAAACTTTACGCAGGCTCTTCAGACTTTCTGTAACAACTGCTCTTGCATCAGGAAAATTCTCTTCGAATTTATCCATACCAAATCTGTGATAAGAATAAAATACATCCCGCATAGGACGGAATGAAATATTCAGAAGATTCTCAATTAACCAATATCTGTTTCGTGAATTTTCAAATGCTTTCCATCCGCGATCAGGCAGGTTCTGTGCATTGTTTGCAACAGTCTGCGCCTTTGTAAAATATGGTGTACCTCCTAACGGAGAAAATGAATCGTAGTCAAGTCCAATGATTATGTATGCATAGTACCCTAATACAGCTGTAAGATTCGAAGTGATACTACCTTCATCAAATTCTATTGTCTGATCCTGCACATACCGGAATGTAAAATCTTTATCCTGGTGATTGAATAGAGGCGAATTATAAGAACTATGATAAACAGGTCTACGTGATGATATCTGAATGTTTCCTGTAAACTCATCCGTAGACACCCGTTCTGAGATCGTGATCACAATTGAACATTCTATTCTTTCCTGATTCAGAAATTCATCCGTTGTCCACTTGTGATTATTCATGAACTCGCGGAGATCTGTTTGAAGTTTGTCGTAAATGGTCTTATCGCTTGCCTGGATCTGTGGTGTCTGAACAGAGATCTGACAATTCAATTCCTGTGCAAATAAATTATTCACACAAAAAAATGCAATAAGAAAAGACAGAATTGATTTTGAGCTAGCTATCATTAGACCGTTGTATTAGTAATATTGGTAATAATCAGATTGACGAGATCTTTTGCAACTTCCTGTTTTGATTTTAAACCGAAATTATACTCGCTTCCTTTTTTATCTATGATTGTGATCTTATTCGTATCGTGATTAAATCCGGCACCTTCATCTTTCAGAGAATTCAGGACAACCAGATCAAGATTCTTTTTTTGCAATTTGCCTTTTGCATTTTCAAGTTCATTCTCTGTCTCCAAAGCAAATCCAACAATGAACTGCTTCTTCCCTTTTTTCTCGCCCATGAGCGCAAGAATGTCCTGTGTTGGTATTAACGGCAAAGGCATTTCATTATTTTTCTTTTTCAGTTTTTCAGAAGCTACATCTGCAGGTTTATAATCTGCAACTGCCGCTGACATAACGATGATGTCCTTTTCTGAAAAATCTTTCATACATGCATTGAGCATTTCTTCAGCGGATTCGATATCCACTCTTGTGATCCGGGAGTTGATCACTGATAAGTTACCTGGTCCGCTTACAAGCAGAACATCTGCACCTTGCGTCGCTAACTCTTCTGCTATTGCATAACCCATTTTGCCTGAAGAACGGTTTCCGATAAACCGGACAGGATCTATTGCTTCAAATGTTGGTCCAGCCGTGACTAATGCTTTCTTTCCTTTTAAGGGTAAGTCTGCATTGAAATATTTTTCAAGTGCATCGATTATTAGTTCCGGTTCTTCCATTCTGCCTTCACCATGAAGTCCGCTGGCCAGTTCTCCGGAAGTAGCCGAGATCAATTGGTTTCCGAATGATACTAACCTTGCAATGTTCTCCTGTGTAGCAGGATGCTTATGCATATCGAGATCCATTGCCGGGGCGAAAAAGACTTTGCATTTAGCAGAAAGATAAACCGCTAAGAGCAAATTGTCGCACACACCATTGGCCATCTTTGAAATTGTATTTGCCGATGCAGGTGCAATGACAAAAGCATCTGCCCATAATCCCAGTTCGACGTGATTACTCCATTCGCCGGTTTCCTGATTTGCATACTCAGAGTAAACAGGGTTTTTGGAAAGTGTAGATAAGGTCAGCGGCGTGATAAAATCAATTGCCGCTTTTGTCATCACCACTTTCACCTCCGCTCCTGCTTTTACCAATAGCCGGACCAGCAAAGCAGATTTATAGGCTGCTATACTTCCGGTTATTCCAAGTAGGATCTTTTTTCCTCTCATTCGTATCGAGGTATAGAAATGAAAAAATCCAAAACTCCAGGGTCTTGGATTGTTTCAATCTTTAAATGAACGATAATTATTTTTCGCTTTGGTTTTCTTTCGAAGGATTGCGGAAATAAATTTTATCTTCATTGAATTCCTGAATAGCAATCAAAGTCGGCTTAGGAAGTCTTTCATAGTATTTTGAAATTTCGATCTGCTCGCGGTTTTCAAATACTTCTTCCAGATTGTCAGTAGTTGAATTGAATTCTGAAAGTTTTGCATTCAACTCCTCCTTCATTTCAGTAGAAATCTGATTTGCACGTTTAGCGATCACTACCAATGATTCATAAACGTTTCCCGTTTTCTTATCGTATTCAGGAACATTTCTTGTAATTGTAGTGGTAACTTCTGATTTATAGCTCATGAGTATATATTTGTAAAATTATTGTATCTGATTTTTATTGAATTTATCAATTCGCTTTTTAGTCGTTTCGAAATAATCCAGGGCTTTATTTTTGTATTTGCTTTCAGGATATGCAGCATTGAATTCTCCATACGCTATAAGCGTTTCACCGTAACGTTCCATTAATTTAGATTCTATACTATTCTCAGCAAGAAGATATGCTGAACGAACTATTTTAAACAACGCTTCTTCCCTGTATTTTGTTGTAGGAAAATCGTTGATCAGATTTTTATAGGTAGTTATTGCGGATTTGTATGAAGCTACATTGAAATATAATTCTGCATACTGAAATTCTTTTTCTTCCAGTTTTTCCCTTAACTGATCGATGAGCTTATTACACTCTTCGATTTTTTTACTTTGCGGATAACGATCTGCAAAAAGTTGCAATTCATTTATCGCTTTGTATGTGTTTGTTTGATCCAATGAATACAAAGGTGAACTCTGGTAAAAACAGTAAGCATGCATAAAAGCACATTCTTCTGCAAACTCACTGTTCGGATATGTTTTTGCGAAATTCTCGAAATCGTAAGCTGCGGTTTCGTAATCGCCGATCCTGTAATTTGTGTATGAATAATAGTAATAAGTTTGTTCGGCTTTTTTCGTTCCGCGATATACAGTGATCAATTCTTCAAATAGTGGTAATGCTTTGAAATAATCACCTCTATTGTACAATTTGATTGCATATTCGCTTTTGGCATCCATGTCCCGCGTTTTCAGCATTTTTGAATAATCGCTGCACGAAGTCATGACCAAAAGAAACAGGAAAAAGATCGGGAGAACTCTGATTTTCATAAGTCTGCGAAGATAGTTTTTTATATTGGAAAATGAAAGCTGAAATCTGCTTTTTATCGGCATTTTGGCACTATTGTAATGCGTGCGATTTTTTGAATTTATTAGCTCTAAATCTTGTTTTTTTCAGTTAATTGGTTGATTTAATGAGGAATTTTAGTTTGCATTCAACTCATTCCAAAAAATAAACCGATAGTTGATATGTTGGGGTTGAGTCTGCAGACTACACCCCAACATATCAACTATCGGTTTATGGGGGTAAAATATTTTACTGTTTTACGATTTTATGGACAAAGCGATCACTACCATTTGAAAGTTCAACCATGTAAATTCCTGCTGACAATTCTGCCCCAATCCGGATTGATCCTTTGGAAGGAATTCCATTCTTTTCAGAAACTATATTACCCAAAATATCTCTTACAATCAATTTAATTGAACCATTATAAGAGCTTAATTTATAGTCGACTGAAGTCGAGTTATTAAATGGATTTGGATATGCATTTATCGATGAAATCATCGTTTTTTCAGAAACAGAATTTACCAACAGACCGGTGATTTCAAATTTATCCAGCGCTCCTTCAACGATGTTTCCCGGAGAATTGTCTTCTACTTCAACTGAGAAGGTCATAGTATTTGTAACGGCCAATAATGAACTTAATAAAACCGAATGTTGTACCCAGTTACCATTGGTTCCGTCATTTGGTCCGACAGTTTCAACTCTCACAGTTGTCGATCCATTGCTAACAGAGATTCTCATTGTATCGTTTGGAGAACCTGTTCCATTGATACACAAATACCGGCGGAAATAGTTCAATGTCGGTGCCTGATAAATGGTACCATCAAAAACAGGCGAAGTCAGAATTGTATTTCCATTGTCAACATCAGAACCATTGTAAGGTGCTCCACCGTTATCAGTGATGAAACAAGTATCGCTGCAATCTGAGTTTACATCGAAGTCAGGATTGATCTCTGTTGAACTTCCATCATATGTTCCTATTGGTTCGCCACGTTCCCAGCTATTTCCTGATGTTCCGGTAACATTCCATCCATTATCGAATGTAAAATCGTCGTAATACCCGGGAGCGATTGTGGCTACAATTGGGTTTCCTACAACGAGCGTTTGTGCCGAACAACTTGTTCTGTAGCCCCACTTTCCAGCGTAAACAGTATAGTCGTCAGGGACAACTGCAGGGAAGTTAAATGCACCACTTACATCTGTTGTCACAGAATATTTCAAACCATTAACAGATGAAATCGAAACCAAAGCATTCGGAACATTTAGTCCCGTTAAGCTATCCGTTACCGAACCTGTAAATGCAAAGGTCTGGAATGGACTCAATGCAACATCAAGAGTAGTTAAAACTCCATTTGTGAGTACAACGCCTGTAATAGTTTTAGAATAGTAACCGGCTTTTGAAATGCGCACGTCATATGTTCCTGCAACAGATGTTCCGGTTTTGTATTCGCCCAGTGCATTTGAATTTTTTGTTAATGTTGTTGAAAGCACTTCGATCAACGCACCATTTAACACAGTGTTTGAAACGGAGTCGGTGATTATTCCTTCGAGATAACATCCTCTGATGTAAGTCGGAGTAAGCACATACAAACCATTATTGATATCCGATGCAACGATTGTTCCTGATGGTAAGAAAGGATAAACACCCCAGCAACCTGCAAATCCATCGCCTGAACCTTGTGCATAGGTATCATAATGTCCAACTTCAATTGGATTCTGCGGACGGGCAACATCTGTTATCACTACTCCTTCTTTATACCAGCTTGTAATTGCATAATCATTCAGAATATGTGTGTTATGAATGATTGCTCCTGATCCGGGAGCGGTTTGAAAACGTGCACTTTCTTTGATATTACCCAGATCGGAAATATCATAAACACCAAAAAGCTTCCTGAATTTTCATCTGTTGTGAAAAGTGTTTTATGATCATTACTTATCCACGTATTATGTGAAGTTCGTTGGCGTTTGTTGTGTTGCCAATAAAATTGGATTTGATTTATTGGTGACATCTACAACAGTAAAAAATCCGGAGTAGATATGTGACTCATACATGGTATCGTTTTCTACATAACCATCATGAACGTAATTGTCATTTTGACTTCCACCATAAACATATTCTCCGGCATAAGTTGGATTTATCGGATCAGAAAGATTCAGAAAAAGTGTATTTCCATCTCCGATATTGCTTCCATACAGATAAAGAAATCCTTTTGCTGTATCGCAATGAAGTGCATGAATACTGCTCAATTGTCCATTGATAGGACCATCGCCCATATAATAAGTTGTATTTACTGATGATGGTAAATTAGTCATGTCAACGATCTGTAATCCACCACCACCTTCAGTTGTTACATATGCTACATTTCTGTAAGTTTTAACTTCTCTCCAGGCTGAATTCGGTCCATTCACCGTTACTTTAATTACCGGGTTATCCGGATCAGTAACATCCACTATTGAAAGTCCGAAATCGGTTCCAACCAATGCATATTCGTTGCCCAACGGATCGGTATAACCACCGATGTTTGCAAGTTCAGACGGACTATAAGGAAGATTCGCACGGAACTGTATATTCTGAGCTGAGGCATTGAGAATCAGTGTCAAAAAAGCGGTGAGTACTAATTTAAATTTCATTTAGAATTTGATTTAGGATGCCAAAAGTGTACTTAATTTATGAATTTTCAATGTTTTTCGCCTACTTTTTCGGATATTGTCTTTGAAATATGACACTGTTCGTAGATTAGTCCTGAAACTCAAATCTAATGAACAATTACCTGTGGGAAAATATTCTTGGTTTTTAATTCAAAATAGTTACTTTTGCCTTGAACAGGAGCTAAAACGAAGCATTTTTGAAGTTTACAGAAAAGTTTATTTTTAGAATCACCTGAGTCGTTTCATCAAATATTAAATTTAACAAAAGTGGATTTATTCGAAAAATTAAAGAAGAACCGTGGTCCGATCGGACAACATGCAAAAGACTCTCATGGCTATTTTACTTTTCCAAAACTGGAAGGTGATATTGGAACGCGCATGGTTTTTCGCGGTAAGGAACGTTTGATTTGGTCTTTGAATAATTATTTAGGACTTGCTAATCATCCGGAAGTAAGAAAAGCTGATAATGAAGGCGCAGTAAAATATGGCTTCGCTTCACCAATGGGTGCTCGTATGATGTCTGGAAATACAAATCAGCATGAGCAGTTGGAAAATGAACTTTCTTCTTTTATGGGTAAGGAAGACATCATTCTACTTAACTTCGGTTATCAAGGGATGGTTTCTGCAATTGATTGTCTGGTCGACCGACATGATGTTATCGTTTACGATAGCGAAAGTCATGCATGTATCATTGATGGAGTTCGCTTACATATGGGAAAACGTTTTGTATTCCCACACAATGATATTACAAATTGCGAAAAACAACTGGAACGTGCGACACGCATCGTTGAAGAATCAGGTGGATCGATTTTGCTGATCACTGAAGGTGTGTTTGGAATGAGTGGAGATATGGGTCGTTTGAAAGATATCGTTGAATTGAAGAAGAAATTCCAATTCCGGTTATTTGTTGACGATGCTCATGGGTTCGGAACAATGGGAAAAACCGGTTCAGGAACAGGTGAAGAACAAGGTGTAAACGAAGAGATCGATATTTACTTCGGAACATTTGCAAAAAGTATGGCTATGATCGGCGGATTTATTTCCAGTCGTGAAGACATCGTAGAATATCTGCGTTACAATATGCGCTCACAGATCTTTGCTAAATCAATGCCATCAGCATTGGTTATCGGTGCGTTGAAGCGTCTTGAATTGCTTCGCTCTAAGCCGGAATTGAAAGATAATCTGTGGAAGATCGTAAATGCACTTCAATCAGGATTGAAAGATGCCGGATTCAACATTGGAAAAACACAATCCCCTGTTACACCGGTATTCATGAATGGTACGATCGGAGAAGCAACGAATCTGATCTACGATATGCGTGAGAACTATGATATCTTCTGTTCAATGGTTGTTTATCCTGTTGTACCGAAAGGCATCATTATTCTTCGTCTAATCCCAACTTCCGTACACACACTGGAAGATGTGAATTATACGATCGACGCTTTCCGTAAAGCTTATGTTAAACTGAAAGCCGGAGAATATGCATCAGACAAGATTGCAGCATTTTAATCCACACTTAAAGCGATTTTAACAAACAAACCCTCCATAAACTAACACTTTAAAAACAAACACAATGAAAGAATACGAAAACATCAAACAACTAGTATCTGCCATTGAAGAAGATGTAATCAAATTTTCTGAAAAAGGTAACGCAGCTGCCGGAACACGTGTACGTAAAGGTTTACAAGAAATCAAACGTGCTTGTCAGGATATGCGCGATGCAATCCAGGACGCAAAGAAAACTGAAGAGAGCAATTAATTTATTGCTTGTTGTTTATTAGAAATTTGACAGCCCTTTCGATTTGGAAGGGCTGTTTTTGATTAGGATTATTAGGATTATTGGATTATAGGATTTTTTAAATATGTTTTGTGTTTAGATAGTTATCGTATATGCATTAACTTAATTATTATAATCACTATTGAAGTTAAGTGAGACGTGGCCTGCTTTATTGCTATCAGCTTTAGCTCAATTTCATTAAGGCTAAACTCAAGAATTTATAATCAGTATAGTAGTGCGGCCCGTTGGGCCTGAGCCGTCAAGCACCTTGGGCGCTCCTTTAACCCATGCAGTGTCCATTAATCCCGGTAGTTCCAGCATAGTGGTTTCCGCCTGTTCCTCTTTCGATTGTGTTTAAAGAGTGCGCCCCTAAGGTGCTTAGCGTTCTTGTACAGGTCTAGTATTACCAAAAGTATGGCCCTAACGGGCCTGATGTTCTATAAATTAACAACGAATATTTTTTCGCTTTGACCAAATGACATTAAGCTTTAGCTGACAGCAATAAATGCTAATTTAAAAAAATATTTTTTATAAATATCTCATTTCAACAAAACGAAATACTATTCATTCATTATTTATCATAGGTTAACGTCTATGCAATAGCTCTCGTGATCGTGACGAATTTAAGTGATCTTGTGTTTGATTTTTTAAACGTGATTATTCTTTTATCCATTTAAAGACTTCACTTTTCGATTCTGTCCTGATGACACAGAAATATAAACCACTTTCGAGATCTTTAATATTCACTTTTTTGAAATCAACATTTGATTCTGTATTCAATAAAATTAATTTTCCTTGTACATCATAGAATGTAATTTCTCCATGTGATTTTACGATCAGGTAATCTTCGGATGGAACAGGATAAATAACAACATTCGCTGAAGAATTCTCATCGATATAAGTACATGCATCAATGCGTACCAATTGGTTTGCAGAATTCGAACAGCCTGTTGAATTTGTATAGCGGTAATCAATCAGATGGTTGCCGACGGTAAGAATAGCAGGATTCAGTTGGAACGAAGGCTGTACTATTCCATCTATAAATAATTGTCCACCGGGCGGTGAAATATTTACATACGTTACCGGATCAGAACTACAAAAAACAGAATCCAGTCCGATGATGCTTACTGTCGGTGCCGGAATAAATTCTACATATGTCGGATCAGATACCTGTGGCAATCCTGACGAATTAGTAACAGTAACAAAATAATTTCCGGGAGTAGTTATAATGATTGCGCACGTATCATTTCCATAATTTGAACCATTGAGATTCCATTGGTAATGAAAACCATTTCCGGCCGGGGTTTGTAAAACTGCTGTACTGCCAATGCAAAATTTTGTTGTGTCTGTGTCAGAGATCCATGCTATGTGATGTGATGTTGAATCATAGATCCTGTATAGTTCTCCTCCAGTAAAACTGCCAACCAATAAATCGCCCCATTGATCTTCGCCAAAGGAAACTGATCCGGATGCAAAATTGCTGATGTAAGTTGTATCTGAAAACGAGTTTCCATTTCGCACTACTCCTCTTAATGTTGAGGAACACAAGTCGGAATAAAAATATCTGCCGAACATGGTATGATAGGAAGACCCTCTGTAAACAAATCCGCCTGTCACAGAGCAACCGTTGCTATGCGAGTACTGAACAACAGGTTCAACATATGCAGTGCTTGCAGCGCAATCTGTGGTGATGTACGGAGCAATACCTTCATAGCAACGCCAGCCATAATTTTCTCCACCACGGCTTCTTGCAGATTGAAAATCTATTTCTTCATTTGACACTTGTCCGACATCACCGATCCACATATCGCCGGTCATTTTATCAAAACTCCAGCGCCATGGATTTCTGAAACCGACAGACCAGATCTCATCGGGAAATGGAGAAAGTAAAAATGGATTGTTGTGTGGGATAGTATATCCACCCGCAGTAGTATCACTGACATCTAAGCGGAGAAATTTTCCAAGCAATAATGTAGTATCCTGTGCATGGTTTGAAGGATCACCTTCTCCACCTCCATCGCCAAGTCCAATGTATAAATAACCATCTTTACCAAAGGCCATATCGCCGCCATAATGACTTCCAACAGGCTGAGGAATAGTTATGATGACTTGTTCGCTGGATGTGTCAGCCAACTGCGGATCGGATGAAACTTTGAAACGTGAGATCCGTGAATCAGTTCCTCCTAGTGGTACATAATAAATATAGAAATATCCGGACTGCAAATAGTCATCAGAAAAAACTACACTTAATAATCCTTTTTCCAGTCCTGCAGCATTGACTCTGCTGGTCAGATCAAGAAATGGAACAGGATTCTGCATGCCGGAAGAATCAAGCATTACGATCTGTCCGGGTTTAAGAACAACGAAGATCCGTTCATCGCCACATGAGGCAATATCAGACAAATTATTTAGTCCGGTTGCAATTCGTGCGTAAGAGATCTGTGAATTTGAATTTTGCATCATGCTGAGGAGCATGATTAAAGAGAGAAATAGTTTTTTCATTGGTGTCAGTTTAGGGTTCCTGAATCAATAGTCTACGCAAGGTATTTAAATAACTGAAATCGAGAAATAATTTTTACCACATTTTTATGCAGGAGATAAAGGGAATCCCGATAGCTATTGCGTTCGCGTCAACTTAAGATAAAAATAAATGAAAAGTATTTCCTTCTCTTGACATGATATTATTTACAAAAAAAATAGTTTGCAAATTAGACTTTATTACCATCAGCTAAAGCTTAATGTCATTTGGTAAAGACGAATGAGATATTTGTTGTCAATTTTATAGATTATTAGGCCTGTTAAGGCCATAACTCTTGGTAACTTTTGGACTATACAAGTTCGCTAAGCACCTTTAGGGGCGCAAACTCTTCACAACGAAAGCACAATTGTAAATCAGGAATAAGCCAAATGCAACCAATATATACTGGAACTTTGATGTAATTGAATTAATGGACACATGCATTGTGTTTAAAGAGTGCGCCCCTAAAGGGGCTTGACTGTCTCGTGTAGTCTAGTATTACCAAAAGTTACGGCCCTAACGGGCCTGTCACTTCTAAATACATACATATACTTATTATGAATACTTGAGCTTAACTTAATCACATTGAATTAAAGCTGACTGCAATAAATTAAGTGATAACTCACTTAATTTCCATAGATAAAAATATAATTAAGTTGACGCCTATGAGATAGCTCTCAGATTGCTAATTCTCATGGCTTAATGTCTACCTCCCTCACATCTGGCCTGGAATTTTAATCGCTTCTAATTATGGAAACTAAAGACCCAAATAACTATTATATCACCCAGGAAATGATTGTCCGGGCAGAACAAAACCATTATTGGGAACATATCCGGGAAAATGGAAAAAATACCATTGCAGCAGGCGGAAAAGTGGTTGTCGGGGTGACAGATTTTGAAAAACCGAACGAATTTGACAATTGGCTGGCGAAGGCAAAAGAGCAGGGAAAATAATTTTTTTTAAAATTTTATTTGCAGTGTAAAATATAATGACTATATTATAATCATTCAAATTGATTGTTATGCAAACATTAAACGTAAACGTATTATTAGATACATCGCTGAACTACGGTTACAGCAAAGAATCATTCATGGTAGCAGATGAACTGGACAAAGTAAAAATCTCCAAAGGTGAAAGCTGGTTCATAGTAGAGAATGATCCCAAAACAAAACGCGCAAGAGCATCACGCAAAGCAATTGCATTTGCAGAAAGTACATTCGAGACTTTTGCAGGAGCTAGTGTTTGTCTGAAACAATTTATGAATTGGCTGCAGGAAGTAATAGAGATTGACATGCAAAAAAATGTTAGAATGGAATAAATTTAGTTATTAATTGCTTTTCTTTACGAAGGTGAAATATAGCCAGGTGCATTAAAAAAAAAGATACAGGAAATTGACCCTAATGTACCAGATGCTTCGAACAACTATTCAACTTTGATGAGACAAATAAATAATTTTTATTCTTATATGTTTTACCGGTTGACTAAACCTGCTCTGACAGAAGAAAGCGGCAATGAAATTAATGGGATTGTATGGGTAACATTTAGTCAAGTCATGATTCTCGTAAATTTTTTAAGTATATTCCTCTATTGCTTTTTTGAAAATCCGTTACGAAAAGAATTATTTAACTATTCTAAGATTTTAGTTGTCATCATTTATTTTCTTCTTTCAATCAGGAATTATAAAATTTTCTATAACAACTATGTAAATTTTAGAGAAAAATGGAAAGATGAAGACAGAAAGATTAGAAATGTAAAGATCCATTTGTTCTATTGGCTATTAGTGTTACCTTTACTTGGTCCAATAACTTCTTGATATTTAAACCATAACCAGAACGAATAAGTTGTAATTAGTAATTTGAATAAATTCAACTTTGCATTTTTGATTTTGAACTTTTAAATATGTAGAAACTTAATTTGCAGTGAAATTGATTGAAAAGAAATTTGCAAAAAGAAAGAAATTTCGGATATTTGCAGCCCCTAAAAAAAATGGCGAGGTAGCTCAGATGGTTAGAGCGCAGGATTCATAACCCTGAGGTCGGGGGTTCGATCCCCCCTTTCGCTACTAATCCCTTGATTTGCATTCATTTCAAGGGATTTTTGTATCAAAATTTTTTATTATAATTAGCTTCTGTCCTCTTCTTTCAACACACTCGTATAATGCTTCAACGAGCGGAGAATGATGGTGATAACTGTTGTGATGATCAACATGATACATAAATTTTTTCCTAGACTAATCGTATGCCACTTTTTATAGCCAATTAAAAGGTCTACAAATACGAACCCTATTACTGTTGCCAGTACTCCGGAATACTCTCTTCTCAACACACTTTTCATCGAAAATGGTATTGAACTTTTCTGAAATGAACTGAATCTTGGAATGAAAGCCGGAACTCCTTTTGCCCAATCCAGATACGACTGACCAAATTTACGTTCGAGAAAACGTTCTTCTGCAAACATGATTCGCTCGTAATACAACCAGTACATCAAACTAACAATGATGGTGAATTCAATGTTTTTTGTGAACAGAACTATTCCTATCCACATTAGGTAATTTCCCAAATATAATGGATGTCGGACCGTTGAATAGATTCCACTATGGTTGAGCTGCTCAGCGACCTGCTCCTCTGTATTGCGACCGGAAGTCCCTCGGGGAGTCGTACCTATCGTATAACTCCGCACCCAAAATCCAAGAATGGAAAGAATATAAGCCGAATAATTAAAGGCTTTTACCTGCACCGGAGTGAGGTCATCATACGAAGTCGAAAAAACAGCGGGAATTGCCAGAATGAATAAGATCAACGGAAGTTGTCCCCTGTGCTTAAACAGCCAATTTCCTTCTTTTTCCAGTGAATGCAGTAGTGCCATAGTCGTTGCGAAGGTATTATCATTTTTGAGGTTTTCAATAAAAAAATGACTATCTTCGCTTCCCCTGAAAATCAGGAAGTAATTAATTTTAAGTAATATAACGTGAAGCAGGAAATCAAAACGAAGAAAAAAGTAAAATTTTCACTGGAATTCGAAATCAAATCGTCTACAAAAATATTGTTCAATTACCTCAGTAATGCTAGTAGCCTCGAAGAATGGTTTGCCGATAAAGTAACTATCCGTGAAGGTGATTACGTTTTTCATTGGGAAGGTTCAGAACAAAGAGCTCAGATCGTTTCAAAAAAAGATAATCAGATGATCCGTTACAAATGGGTCACTGATGAAAAAAAAGACGACACCTATTTTCAGTTTGAAATAATACAGGATGAGATCACTTCAGATATTGCTTTAGTTGTGACAGACTTTACTGATGAAGATGAGAAAGAAGAAAACGAACTTTTGTGGAATAGTCAGATCCATACTCTGATGCACATTCTGGGCTGTTAATCTTTTAACAATCCAAGGAATAGTTTCAACGTCTCCTTCCCTACCTGAATTACACTTTTGTATTCTGAGATCGAAAGCTTTCGCGTAAGTTTCACAAAATCTTTTGCAGATAAAATCTGCAGTGCAAGTTCTAAGTTCTTCTGAGAATTCAGCAATAGATAATTATCGGTTCCAAGATGATACTGCCACGGACTTTCATTCACGCAAAAGTAAATATCACTTTCGGTCAGCCTTTCTAAATTACGGATCAGTTTTGGTTTGAAATATTCCCAGGCATTTCCCTGAATATGGAGCGTGAATGTAAATTCATTTCCCCACCAGAACATCGAACGAAATGCGAAGACGGATTGTTTGTTGAACATCCTGGGACAATCGAGCAAAACGTAAGGAAATAGTTTGTAGTTCTCACCACGAAAGATCTTTCCTGAAGAAGAATTCAATCCTTCGACATTCAATGCGGCCTCTGAAAAAACAGATTTCAATTCCACTTCCAGCATTCCGAAAAGTTCGATCATTTTCGCTGTAGATGAATGTTTTAATTCGAAGAATTTCTTATCGACTAAAACCTGCATTTCCTCGTTACTAAAGTTCAAAATATTATCTTGCATCCGCTTTAACTGAGCAACAAATATAGCGTGAAGAAATTAACTCTCCTTGTTTTAAGATCATTTGCCGGCCCCATGCTGGTAACTTTCCTGATCTCTTTGTTTGTGCTTTTAATGCAGTTTTTGTGGAAATACATTGATGACCTGGTAGGAAAAGGTCTGGAATGGTACATAATCATCAAACTGATGGTATACGTAGCCGTAACTTTAGTTCCACTCGCTTTACCACTGGCATTACTTCTTGCCTCGATCATGACTTTCGGAAACCTGGCAGAGCATTTCGAATTAACGGCATTTAAATCTGCAGGTGTTTCTTTGCAAAGAGTGATGCGGCCACTGATCATCACAGCATTCCTTATTTGCGGTTCAGCTTTTATTTTCAGTAACTACATTTTACCGATCGCCAATCTGAAAATGAATGCTCTTCTGTATGATGTCCGCCAGCAAAAACCTGCCCTCTTGATACAGGAAGGAATTTTTTATAATGGTATTGACGGCTATTCGATCAAGATCGGAAAAAAATCGGAAGACGGACAAACGCTGAATAACCTGATGATCTATGATCATACAATGAATCAAGGTAATACCAAGGTAATTTTAGCAGAACGCGGCAAGATGGCAATGTCGGATGATGAACGATATCTCATTCTGAATTTATACAAAGGTTTTTCATACGAAGAAAAAGAAAGTCGTCCGGGAAAAAATTCTCATCCGATGATGCGTACTGAATTTGAAGAAGAAACTATCCGGATGGATCTGAGTTCATTTAAAATGACCAGAACCAATGAGCAATTGTTTCGCGACAATTATCAGATGCTGAATCTGAAACAACTTTCGTATGCTTCAGATTCTATCGAAAGAAAGATCAATGAAAGGAAGGATAATTTTTACAGGGTTATATTGCCTACACTGAATGTTGATTCTGTTCCCTCAAAAGAACTACGTAAAGTACTCTTCACACATAAAAAGTTCATTGATAATTTTCCTCAGGATAAAAAGATCGCAATTACTACAAGTGCTCTATTTGCAGCACGGAATATGAAGAGTATGACCAACGATACTTTCCGTGATGTAGATATGAAGTCCAGAACCCTCGCCCGGCATAATATCGAATGGCAAAGAAAATTTACACTTTCTTTTGCTTGTCTGATCCTGTTTTTCATAGGAGCACCACTTGGAGCGATTATAAAAAAAGGCGGACTCGGAATGCCAATGGTAGTTTCAATTTTATTCTTTGTGATCTTTCACATTCTTTCTATCACCGGTGAAAAATTTGCCCGTGAAGAAGTGTTGAAACCATTCGAAGGAATGTGGTTGTCAAGTCTGGTCTTACTACCAATCGGATTGTTTCTGATCTTTAAAGCTACAACTGATTCAGCATTATTTGATGGAGATGCTTATAAGAAATTTTTCAGGAGATTTCTTGGAACAAAAAAACAACACACGTGAAAATTCTTCAGATCTGCCATAGAGTGCCATTTCCAGCAGTAGATGGAGGAAATATTGCAATGATGAACATGGCTTTGTCCTTGGCTCAATCCGGACACGAAGTTCATCAATTCAGTTTGAATACTTCCAGACATTTCATCGACATGAAAACTATTCCTGTTGAATTGAAAGATAAGTTACACATGTCTGCTTCATATATCGATACAAGGATAAAAGCCGCAGATGCATTTCTGAATTTGTTTTCGCACCATTCTTATAATATGGTCCGTTTCTTTTCAATGCATGTTGCCAATGATCTTTCCAAATTACTGGAGAAAAATAAATTCGATATTATTCAACTCGAAACTCTTTTCTGCACACCATACATTGAAACTATCCGGAAGTATTCAAAAGCAAAAATAGTTCTGAGGTCGCATAATGTTGAACATATTATCTGGGAACGTTTAGCAGTCTCTGAAAAAAAAATTCTCAAAAAGAAATACCTCAATTTATTAGCCGGCCGGTTGAAACAATATGAATTGAAAACCCTTTCTGCAATCGATGGTATTATATCAATTACATCTGTTGATGAAAATATTTTTAAGTCCCTTGGATTCAAAGGACCGATTCTGTCAATACCATTAGGCATTGATGTAAATGATTACGTGAATAGTACTTCTGAAAAAAGTGAAATGGTATTGTACCATCTCGGTTCAATGGACTGGCTTCCGAATCTTGAAGGTGTCGAATGGTTTTTGAAAGAATGCTGGACAAAGATCCATCAATACAATCCGCAAGCAAAGCTTTTTCTTGCCGGAAGAGATTTCCCGCAACATATTATTGACGCACATTATCCGAATGTTACATGCGATGGACTTGTTGCCGATGCCGCAGCATATACGATGAATAAGCAGATCATGATCGTTCCGTTATTAAGTGGCAGTGGTATGCGGGTTAAAATTATTCAGGGACTTGCAGCAGGAAAAACGATCATCTCTACCTCTATCGGCGCTGAAGGAATTGAAGTGGAACACGAAAAAAATATTCTTATCGCCAATACCCCACCTGAATTTGCAGCAATGATAAAACGATGCATGGAAAACGAAAACTGGTGCAGACAAATCGGGAATAATGGAAGGAAGCTGGCGGAAGAAAAGTATTCTCTTCAGTGTACCGGGGAGATGGTGGGGAAGTTTTATAAAAACTACTCGATTGAATTGAAGTGTGGTTTTAAGTTCAAAGTTCAAAGTTCAAAGTTGGCTTCGTAGTCACCTATGAAACCAACTTTGAACCTTGAACCTTGAACTTTGAACTTTGATCAAAAGGATTACTTCCCAATCCGTATCGTATGCCCCATCTTATCCCTCTTAGTGGTAAGATACCCTTCGTTATGTTTATTACCTACAACTTCGATTGGAACAACTTCGGTGATCTCCAGACCATAGCCTATTAATCCTGCGCGTTTTTTTGGATTGTTGGTCATCAAACGCATTTTGGTAATGCCAAGATCACGGATGATCTGTGCTCCTACGCCATAATCACGTTCGTCGCTTTCGAAACCCAATTTTATATTCGCTTCAACAGTATCGAGTCCTTGTTCCTGTAATTTATATGCGCGTAATTTATTCAGCAGTCCAATTCCACGGCCCTCCTGATTCATATAAACGATCACGCCTTTGCCTTCTTTTTCGATCATGTCCATTGCAGCATGTAACTGCGGACCACAATCGCAGCGGCATGAACCAAAAATATCGCCGGTGATACAAGATGAGTGAACACGAACCAGTACAGGTTCATCTTTTTCCCACGAACCTTTGAACAAAGCCAGATGATCTTGTCCGGTTGTGATCTGTTTATAAGCAACTAATTCAAAAGTTCCGTGATCTGTTGGAAGTTTAACATCGATCTGTCGTTCGATCAGACTTTCTTTTTGCAAACGATAAGCGATGAGATCTTCAATTGAAACAATTGACAGGTCAAACTTTTTTGCGATCTGCATTAAGTCAGGAAGACGAGCCATCGTTCCATCTTCATTCATGATCTCTACAAGTGCACCTGCGGGAGAAGCTCCTGCAAGACGTGCCAGATCTATTGTTGCTTCTGTATGTCCGGTACGACGTAATACGCCGCCTTTCTTAGCACGCAATGGAAAGATATGTCCGGGTCTGCCTAACTCTTCCGGTTTAGTTGTAGGATTGATCAGAGCACGAATTGTCTTTGAACGATCAGAAGTTGAAATACCTGTTGTAGTTCCGTAACCGATCAGATCGACAGAAACAGTGAATTGTGTTTCGTGAGAAGAAGTATTATTTGAAACCATCAAAGGCAGATTTAATTCTGCGCATCTTTCTTCAGTCAAAGCCACGCAAATCAATCCGCGGCCATGGGTTGCCATAAAATTTACGATCTCAGGAGTAGCATTTTCAGCAGTAGTGATAAAATCGCCTTCGTTTTCACGGTTAGCATCATCAACAACGATGATCACTTTCCCGTTTTTGAGGTCTTTGATCGCCTGATCGATGGTATTTAGCTTGTACATAGATAGATTCTTTCCGGGTGCAAAGTTAATAAACTTCAGTGAATGGGGATTATTCCTGAAAATAGATGGATTTCAGTGATTAAAGTCACTTTTCTTACAGTGAAATTCAGTGGTGATGAAAAAAATATTGCCATTTAACATTCCAATTCACCTTTGCTGGCACACAAATTAAATAAAGCTTTCACATGTAAGAACTGGTCTATTAGTGGAACACGGCTGCTATCAGAAGCCCCTATATTGCACTCATAACCTAAACAGCATATGGTTTAACTCCAGCCCCGTAAGGCTGACTTCAAACGCTGATAAGCCCCGTAAGGCTTTCAGCGTTTGTTTATTTATACCTTTTTTATATCGCAGTATTCATTCTTCATTGACCACTGACTCTCATTGCAGGATCAAACATGCCTGTTAAAATCAGCAACCATAAAAGTATTCCTATAGCGATCAAGGCGACCTGACGGCCGGTAAACTGATCGAGATAAATTACTTTAATGTCTGAACTATTTTCTTTCGCATAATTAAATGCTCTGAAGGCAGGGATCAGAAAAGTGAAATTCATCAATCCGATCAGGTAATAGGGCTCCGATAAACGGGAGAACATGCTGAAGACTATATAACCGATAAACATTCCGGTAACTGAATAATCTTTTCCATAACCTTTTGACGAAGCATAGCCAAGAATGCGGGTCAGTAATCCATGAAGGAAGAACAAAGTGAATATTGCCCTTGCGGCCGGAATGATATCCAGGTTTTCTCTTTCCTTGAAGAACTTCCACGCTTTATATTTCCACCAGACCTGATACATTCCAAGGCTGATGAAACATAAGAACATAAATTTATTCTCACTGATCAGAAACTCTTCTGTCCTGGAACTATCATTACCGGTAAAATCACTATCTAAGATATCTTTATTCTGATCCATCGCCATTCATTAGAATGGCGAATATAGATTTTTTTCTATCAGAATTACAGCTTGGACCTTAAAGAAGTCCAGCCGCCCCCATTGTAAACTTCAGAATAACCGTTAGACTTCAGAATACTTTTTGCTGAAGCACTTCTCATTCCGGATGCACAACAGGTTATTATAGTTTTGCTTTTATCAGGAAATTTGCTGAGGTTTTTTGCAAGCTGATCAACAGAAACATTTACAGAACCTTTTATATGTCCTGAAGCATATTCATTCTTTGTACGAACATCCAGAATGATCGCACCTTGCTGAACTAAATCAGCGTAATTAACTTTGGCACCAAGCCCAAGCATGTTTTTTATCGTATTTAACATAATTTAATTATTTGCAGTTTGTGAAATTACATATTTAACGTCAGCCCATGATCCGGCATTGTGACAATCGACTCCAAGTTGTTTCAGGTACATATACGCCTGACCACTTCTGCCACCTGAAGCACAACATAGGATCAATGGTGCCTTCAGGGCTTTGATCTCTTCCATCCTGGATGGTAATTCATGCAGGGGAATGTTCAATGAACCTTTAACATGACCACCGGAAAATTCCATTTCAGATCTGACATCGACAATCGTCCCTTGATTTTCTTTGATTAATTTTTCAATATTCATTTTATTCTGTTTTTGATTTTTTCTTTTGAAATATATTGAAGAACAATCCGCCCATTAATCCACCATAAAGCGTACTGTTCAACGGTTTTGAAGTTATTGCGCAAGTTCCGGATAAGCATCCTACATAAGTGTAATACAGATATCCTGCTATTGCACCGATCAGAATACCTGCCAGTGTTAAAAAATTATTTTTAAGAAAGTTCATTTGAAATATTTATTGATAAAGTTATTTTTGAAACCACATTTTAACGGCGATCACTACAAGCATTGATGCGAATATTTTCTTCAGTATTTCCTGCGGAACCTGAGTTGCATATTTTGCCCCAAAGTAACCACCTACAAAGAAGAATGCTGCAAGGATCAATGATGCTTTGATATCTACGAATCCTTTCTGGTAATATTGAAATGCAGCCAGAGCTCCAACCGGAAGAACCATCATGATGAGCGCTGTTCCTTGTGCCATTTGCTGAGAGTAACCCAGAAACATTATCAATGCTGGAATAATAATGATCGCACCACCTAAACCGAGCATTCCACCAAGGATCCCAGATAGAATTCCAATTAGCGCAATCAAGATAACTGAATGTGGTGTCATTTCTTTGATTTTAATGCATCAAAGGTCATTCATTTAAGCACACTGCACAGTTACATTTGTTACATAAAGAAAAGTTTTGTTCAGTTTACTAAAGTAATCTTATTCCGTCCCAACTCAACCAAGCCTTCTTCTTCCATTTGTTTGAGGAGTCTGGAAATTACAACGCGGACAGTACCTAATTCATTTGCCAGTTGTTCATGGGTAACATTGATCACTTTATTGTTCGTCATTTCAGATTTCTTCTTTATAAATGCTAACAATCGTTCATCCATTTTTTTAAAGGCCACTGCATTTACAACTTCCAGTAATTCTTCGAAACGACGATGATATAAACGGAAAATATAATCAAGCCACTCAGGATATTCCCGGATCAGTTCATTTACTTTATCGATTGGAATAAACAAAATTTCTGTTGGTTCTTCTGCAATAGCTATTACTTTACTTGTATCATTATGGATACCACCAAGAAAAGACATAATACAACTTTCTCCGGGCCTTATATAATACAACAGAATCTCTCTCCCATCCTCATCGGTTCGCATAACTTTGATGCTTCCGTTTATAACAATTGGAATAGCTTTGATATATGCATTCTCATTCAGTATGATATCATCTTCGGAAAACTTCTTTGTGATACCATATTTTTTAAGTTTTTCCCGGATCTCAGGAGTTGATTTAAATTCAACGAGGTCATTCATTTCCATTCAGTAAAACTAAGCAATTTATTGTTGTCAGAAAAAAGGAATTGTCATCATAAATGAACACTTCTACTGCCTCGTCTTTAAAATTGAATCTATTTTCGAAGCCAATTCGAAATCTTTTAAACTAACTCCACCGGCATCGTGCGTACTGAGAGCAATCTTAACTTTGTTATATACGTTTTCCCAATTCGGATGATGATTCATTTTTTCTGCTTCTGCAGCAATAGCAGTCATAAATGAAAATGCCTGTAAGAAATCTTTGAATTGAAATTCTTTTTTAATAAAATCTCCTTCATGCGACCAGCCTGAATCGATCAGGTCGAGGTTTTCCTGGATTTCGGGTTTTGTGAGTTTTTCCATGTTCAATAATTATTTAGATTAAGTAGAATTTATTTATGTGACGTGAACCTGACAACTTTCATTTTATGTTGGATTATATTTATTCATTGTAATATTTTAAAACCATACGAAAATGAAAACAACTGTCTTACTCAAAAGAACCCGTTTTATTGTTTCCCTCCTGTTATTTATATTCATTAACACAAGTTATGCAAAAAATAAGGTTACGATTACAGTAGTTGAAAAAGAAACCGGAACACGGATTCCATTTGCTGTTGTTTCAATTGTTGGTAAGGCAAATAACAAGCCAGTAGGAATGACTGATCTTAGTGGGGTTTTGACAACTGTTGATATCGAACATGGTCAAAAAATAGCTGTAAGTTCACTGGGTTACTCGCCTTGTGAATTATCTATCACGGAGAAAAATAATAATTATACAATTGAATTGAAAAAGGTGTAGAACTTAAAGAAGTGGTAATTTTAGGTAAAAGTGTACCGCTTATATCATGTGGTATATCCTGCGGGTACATTGTGCTTGAATGTCCGGCTGATTTAATACATGTTTCAGATCAGAAAGTTTTTCCCGAGGTTTTAAAAAATAATTCAAACAAAGTATCTATCTATCCTAATCCTGCAAGAAGTGTTACTAGAGTTAGCACAGGATTAGAAAATTATTTACTTGAAATTTTTGATTGTACAGGTAAACTGGTTCTCAGTTTTGAAAACATGAATGATGATCAGTCAATTGACATAGAAAAACTTAAGGCAGGAGTTTACTTCTGCAGGATATCCAAAGACAACTTCATTCAGACAAGCAGACTTGTTGTCAATTGACTTTCTCAACAACTACTGCGGTGCCATATGCCAAAACTTCCGTGAGTCCGCTCATGACTTCATTAGCATCGTATCGCATGTTGATGATTGCATTTGCTCCCATTTCTTGTCCGTGCTTGATCATTAGTTGCAACGCTTCTTCGCGGGTCTTTTCGCAGAGTTCTGTATAAATGGTGCTTCTGCCACCGAAGATGGTCATAAAGCCGCCTGCCAGATTGCCAAGCACGCTTCTGGAGCGCACGGTGATCCCTCTGACTAATCCTAATTGCTTAACTACTTTGTAGCCTTCTAAGGAAGTACTTGTAGTGATCATTGTAAGTTGATTCATATTATTTATTGATTAATTCGATTGCTTTTTGCAAAACTTCATCTTTACCGGCCTTTATTCCGGCAATAGTTGGTTTAACCTCAATGTCAGGTATCATTCCGATCCGTTGAGTTTCTCTTCCATCAGGATAATATACTCCCATTCCTGTCATAAACGTTTTATAGTTACCCGGAAGAATGATCGATGAAACATTGCCATCTGCGCCTGCAGTTTGACTGCCGACCGAAAGTACATCAGGGGCAGTTTGTAAAGCCATTATTGTAAATTCAGCATGACTTTGACTGGTTTCATCAAAGAGCAGGACTACTTTTCCCTTATAGTAATTCTCATTTGAACTACCACAATAATAGATAGGACCTCTCATCATCACGCCAGGGTAAGAAAGATCAGGATCCATAAATTTCGCAAATGTTTTTTTTTTTTGTTCAGGAAATTTGCTATTTTATACATTGTTCCTTTCGGATAATTCCTGACATCAAAAATTATGGCTTTAGTTGATGAAAGATCTTTCATCATTCTTTTTACTTCTTTAGTTTCCAGCTGACCCAAATTCACATAACCAATGTTTCCATCCAGTATCTTAAATGCTTTTTCCTCAGGAATTGTCTTTTCGTATGTTTTGAAGTCTGTGAAAAGATACCTCTTCAATATTTTACTGGAAATTATTCCATTTCTTTCAAACTTAACTTCAACTGAATCTGTATTTCCGTTGAAGATGGCATAATAGAAATTTCTGAGTCTGGTTGGTTCATTAGAAGCTCCTATGAATCTGGATTTTTTTCTGATAATACTTTCTATCGTTTCTCCACCAACTTCCAGAAACACATCGCCTATGAGTATATCATTGATCTTACATAATGAATCGTTATAAAAATCTTTTACGACAGCCTTATTATCAATTATCTTAAATTTAAAAGGAACCCACTTAAATCCGAAATATTGATTTGTATATCTGGTGGTGAAACCTGCATGACTATCATTTATTTTTGCTGTCAATTCACGCATTGCCATATGATATGAGATCGTATCAGGAGCCGATCTGAATTCAGGAATCATTTCTGAAAGTACGTTATTCCAGTTTTGACCAATAAGATATTTGTATGGAAAGAAATACTCAATAATATTCCAATATCTTGCTAAAGATAAAAGTCGCATACCGGAAGCAGGATATACCGAATCGCTGTACACTTTCTCCCCACTATATTTTGTATTCTTTGAAAAAAAGTGATACTGCACATAAGCATTTCCTGATGGATTTCGATTTGAAAGGATCTTGTTAAACATTACTTTCAATTCCTTTGAGAAAGTAACTGAATCATTTATCCATTCCAGATCAAGATTATATTTCAAACTGTCGGAAACTTTTTCAAAACAGTTTTTACATTCATCAATTTTTCCCAGACTTTCTATCCACTTCAGGTAAAAAATATTTGCGTCAGCATTATTCTCAATTTTTGAAACGCTATCGATATTGTTTAAAAATTCACCATCCCAATTCATATCTCCGCTTCCGGCAGATGGATGATAATATTTCAAAAACCCCCAGACTTTAATAAAAGTTTTAATTCTTTTTCCTTCACTGTCATCAAGAGCGCAATAACATTTGTTATTGAAATTCAGTAGTAACAGAAGAGTAAATAAAACAAATCTCATAATTCAATGTTAAAGCGAATATAATAATTTTTCAATTCTTTACGTCTATTCCTTTATTAAAACTGACATATTTGAATTTTCCGGGTGATTCCTCTTCATCATCCGGTTTTCCGACTCTGATAAACAATGATTCTTTAGGTGTGATGTAAGCATAAACAAAAGACACCCAGAAAATAAACGGAATCAGACAAAATAAGATCGGATAAAACCAGAATCCGTAAAAAGAATTCACCACTGCCCCTTCAGGATCTGAAGGCTGATAGATCATTTCCACCGTATCGTTGTAGGTAACATTAAGGTCTTTTAGTCCATCAACTTTGTATTCAATTCCATTTGCTTCAAATTTTATAAGAGGATAGATCTTCAGATTTCTGCTGGTGTTTTTTGTAAAACCTACTACTGTTCCTGTTGCTGTTTCACTGCCAGAATAAAAAAGAAATCTGTTCAGGAATAAATAAAAAACTATTACTGCAATTCCAATTAAGAAAACCTTGTGGTTGTTGAGTTTTACTTTCATAGTATAAAAAACAAATTAGGCAAAAAATTTATGGGACAATTGTTTGAGGTTTCTCTTCCTTCTTTTCTTTCTTACGCCATAATCTGAACAGATCGCCCAGGTTGTTGGATTCTTTTCTGTAAAAGACTCCTAATCCTTCAGTATATGGTGACTGAGAATAACTGATAATGTTATCGGCATTTGAACGACGGAAGCCACGTACTCTGAAACGGCCGTCTTCGCTGACTTTATATTCAGCATTAAAATCACCAACTACATTGCTGTTGGAATAGCTCTGTGTAGTTGTGTAATATCCCACGTTACCTTCTACAGTAAGTCTGTCATTGAAAATTGATTTACTCACCATTAAAACAATTTCATCGCTGGAATAAGTATCCTTCGCTCTGTAGTTGAATCCCAGATTGACATCTTTACTCAATTGCCCCAGCCAATTACTTACCTGATTACTTAAAAGTTCACTGGCACTCGCTCCTGCTCCTGCTCCTGCATCTAACCTTCCGACTTGTCCGGGTCCGGTTTGTGGTATAAACTGGTTGAAGACAAGCAGACCAAACATTTGCTTGCTGATCTCCTGTTCCGAATTTAATATTGTTCTAACAATACCTTCAGCAGTCGGATCCAATCCACGGACTTTAATATCATAGTTGATCGTTGGATTCATTAATTTGTTGGTCAACAATAACCTTAACTCCACAGGTAATCGTCTTTTATAACTACTGTCGGCAAGAAGGTTGTATAGTGACGACGTATTCACAATATATACCGCTGATAGATCTACATTGGCTTCATACGGATCTCCGGCCCATGTTATACGACTACCATCATCAATCGTAAATTTTTTATTGATCAGATTCTGAAGTGTGAAAAGATAATCTCCTTTTTCAATAGTGTACGTTCCGTACATATTGAAATTACCTGCTGTATTGATATCAAGCCGTAAACTTCCTGTTCCACTTCCTGAGATAACGTCGCCGATCTTTTCATCGAAGATGATATTTATCAAGGCATTTCTGTTCATGTCAAGATTCATGTTGAGTTTTACACCCGACAAGTCGACCTTGTTTGCGGATATTGCTCTTGCTGTGGAATCCTTCGACTTATCAATAAAGGTAATGTAATCACTACGGCTAAGATCACTGGCTGTATTCAAGGGGATATTTACAACTGTTCCCCGCGCCGGACTTAAAGAAATATCCATGTTCATGTTCTCTATTGGTCCATAGAATTCAGCATATCCTGATCCATTTGCAACACCGTAATACAAAGAATTGTCCTTTGCAGTAGTATTGAGGATCTGAAATCTGTCGGCATTCATCCGGACATCAAATCTGAAGTCGCTGAAATAATTATGAGTAACTTTTCCATTTAATACCGCTTCGCTGTTATTATCATCAACAAGTGTCAGGTCATTAATGAGTATAATATTATCCTTCACTTTTACTGATGATGTGAAGCTGTAATGTGTCTGCAGATAATCGATGAGCAAACTCACTTTATTCAGATCTATTGAACCGTTGAATAAAGGTTTTGAAAACGTTCCCTTCAGTTCAAGGTTTGCTGATACTTTTCCATAAACATCTTTCAAAATACCTTCTATGTATTTTTCTATCGGATGAATGTATAGATTATCAAGGCGAATCACATAATCGATGTTATCCGTTTCTTTACTCAGGAAGTAATCGCCTTTGATATCGATGATCTTTGCTGTTCCGCGGATTGCATTGACAGATGAACTGACAACATTCTTTTCGCTATTGTATGAAGAACGTATCGACATGTTTCCTATTGTATCGCCATATACCCTGAAGGAAGAAATCGACAATTCTGTTTCCAGCTGAGGTTTGTTATATAGGTCGGATACATGTACTTCTCCATTCATGATCCCGGCAAGAAAGTTCTTGTCCAGCTTGAAAATTGTATTGATATGATTAATGTCGAAGTTTTGCAGACCGAGGTTCAACCTGTCAGTTTCTTTTTTACTTACTGAACCTTCAATGGACACAGATTCAGTGCCATTATTAAAAAATAAATTCTTAGCAATTACAGTTGAAGAATCAATGCCAATAAAATTTCCATCATCAAGATTCCATTGCTGATTTTCTATAACAAGTAATGAACTGTCAACGTGCATTGAAAATCTGGAAGCACTCCAAAAATCAAAATTCCCTGCTATTCGTGCTCTGTTCGCAAAAGTATCTCTGTCTGCAAGTGTCAGCGAATACTTCACTTTATTGTTTCTTGCTACAGCATTCAATGCAGGAATTTCTATTATTGTGACAGAGTCTTCTCCAAGTATCCGAAGTGAAGAGGCTGTCAGATTCATCCGTTCTCTGTCTGCGTCAGCACCAATCTGTAAATTCTCAAAGGTGAAAGTCTTATATCTGACATAAGGTGTTTTCAATGCAAGTTCAAAATCGTATTGATTACTATTAAAGTTTCCTGACAAAGTTGTGTTCGGTGCAAAATCCCAGGATGGCAGAAAATTTTCAGTGATCACATTTAAATTTTTCAAACGAATGTCGTAAGTAAAATTCTGATTGCTCTTAAATGATTTTTGAGGAAGTATGACCGATGGTAGATATCTAGGTAAAATTTCTTTGAAGGCATCACCGATCGTTGCAAATTCGAATACTCCCCTGCAATGCGCATCGAGATTATCGGATAAGATATCAACTGTCCGGATGTCGTTCTCTGTTTCTGAATCAATATTGATTGCATTGATGTGATACATCTTCTTTCCTGCACGGAAATTTGTATTTAAGATATCGATACTTCCAACAATGTTATCAGGTCTGTCACCTTTAAATTGCGTATTGATGTATGTCTCAAGAACTGTTTCTCCGGAAATTCTGAATAGATTCAATGTATCAAGCTGAGCCCGTTTGATATCTGCCGTAAAATTAAATTCCGGCAATGCTTTACGGTAATCAATGGTACCAATAAAATCAAAGATCACATTTGGTTCATCGACTGATAATTTTCCGTTGAATAATTTTTTTGCAAAAACACCATCAACTTCGATCTGCCTGTATGTGTAGTTTTTATATTCTAAGGCCTCAATTTTTCCGTTCAACACGGCATTCACATTATCAAAGCGCATTCCGCTTCCTTTTACGTCAAGACTTAATGTTACTTTACCCAGATCAGGTAATTTCGCAATTACTCCGGCATCAAATTGAGAGGAAGATAAATGCCCGCTATATGCGGTAGTATTTCTCTTCTTATCGTATTTTAAATTCAGATCGGAAGAAAGATTTCCCAAAGCTGTAGAAATAGTTCCATAAGCAACAAAGTCATTGTAAAATCCTGTGAAGCGGCCTTTGAACTTCACTATTCCAAGTGCTTCAAGATTTTCCGGAATTTCAATATGATAAGCTGAGTCAAATGGTGGAATTGGAATAGTCTCCAGATCTTTTCGTGAACTTTTGATCTCATTCGCAGTTAACTCGATATATGTGTCTTCGATCTTCGGTAATCCATTCATGACAATATTTCCCTTGAAAGAAGTGTTCTTCCCATAATTAATAGTGACTTCTTTCCCTTTGAAGCTGTTTACCTTTCCTTTAAAATTTCCATCAATAATTAAAGTGTCATCCATTCCCCAAAGGTCATCAGTGAAATAGGCAATGTCTTTGAATGAAATTTTTGAATGATCAAAATCTGATTTCCAGCTGACTTGCGATGTGAATTCATCGAAAGCAGCCATGCTGTCAAACTGAAATGTCAGATCAGTTTTGATTTCAGTGTATGGTGATCTGATCACAAGATGTTCAACTCTGATTTCTGTATCAGAGAGTTTTGCATCACCCGAAAAATCATTTATTGTGAATCCGGATTTCTCATTGAAACGCAAATTTTTTATATCGGCAAAAATCGAATCGTTGATCACATGAACGTCGTTAAATTTACCATAGATCGAACTCACATCGAGATTTTCGAAATTGACTCCACGCACCTGAAAAGTATCGTTTTCATTCTTCCGGCGAAAATGCATATTGTCTAATTCAAGACTTTTCAGTTGCACATTCCATGGTGCCGATGCTGATGTATCGGAAGAAGCGAAATAGCTGGTAAGAAAATTAAGATTGTCGTGTTCTTCGCCTTTGTACCGATTCAGATTGAAAATTCCTTGCGACAGTAAAAGATTGCTGATAGTAATATTTCTGTCTTTCGATGAAAACTTGCTTACAGCAACGTTGATCTCTTTTGCATAAACCAATGTATCGCCATGAAGATCTTTTATCAAAACTCCTTTTAATACTACACTTTTTACCAAACGAAAACTCAAACGTTCAATTGAAATTTCTGCATCCAGCTCAGAAGCCAGATAAGACGTTGCAGCTTTGCCTAACCAGGTCTGAACAGTATCGACCTGTAAGATCAAAAAGACGGACAAGAGCAGAAAGAGTAGAATACTCAAGGTCCAATACAGAAAACGTCTTACTTTTTTGATATTTTTGTCTTTTTAAAAGTCATTTCCCCCGACAACATTCATACCATGGAAAAGGTCTTCATACTAGGAATAGAATCTTCTTGCGATGAGACATCTGCAGCAGTCATCTGTAATGAAATGGTGCTTTCAAATGTCATTGCCGGACAGGAACTTGTTCACCGTTTTTATGGTGGTGTTGTTCCGGAACTTGCGTCCAGGGCGCATCAGCAGAAGATCATACCTGTTGTAGAAGAAGCTCTTCGGAAGGCAAATATAACCAAAAACGAACTTCATGCTGTAGCTTTTACACGTGGACCCGGATTAATGGGAGCATTATTGGTAGGCGTTTCTTTTGCAAAATCATTTGCTATGGGATTGAACATCCCTTTGATCGATGTTAACCATATGCATGGACATATTCTTGCTCATTTTTTACAACCTTCAGTTCAGCATCCTTCTGAATATAAGCAAGTTCCGACATATCCGTTTCTTTGTCTCACAGTTTCCGGCGGACATTCGCAGATCGTGAAGGTCAGAAGTCCGTTTGATCTGGAATATCTTGGACAAACGATTGACGATGCAGCCGGAGAAGCTTTTGATAAGACGGCGAAGATCCTCGGTCTACCTTATCCGGGCGGACCGTTGATCGATAAGTATGCAAAACTTGGTGATCCGAAGCGGTTCAAGTTTCCGATACCACATTCTGAAGGTTTGAATTTTAGTTTCAGCGGATTGAAAACAGCTATACTCTATTTCATCAGAGATGAGAAAATAAAAGATATTGATTTTGTAGAAAAAAATCTGAATGATATCTGTGCCTCCGTACAAAAAACGATTGTTGAAATATTGATGAAAAAAATTAATCTTGCTATCGAACAAACAGGCATAAAAGAAATTGCAATCGCCGGTGGCGTTAGTGCAAACAGCGGATTGAGAAATGGAATAATGGATCTGAAAAATAAAGGTTGTAATGTGTACATTCCGGCATTTGAATATTGTACTGATAATGCAGCGATGATTGCTATTGCGGGGTATTATAAGTTTCTCAGAGGGGAGTTTGCGGGGATGGATGTGACGCCGGTGGCCAGGTATTAACGAATAACGAAAAGTGAAAAGTGAAAAGTGAAATGAAGAGAAATGAAGAGAAATGAAGAGAAATGAAGTGAAATGAAGTGAAATGAAGTGAAATGAAAAATACAGTGGACTGGGACTTAAAGTTTCACAAATGGTTCATTAATTAAAAAAATAAACAAATGATAAAATATATTAATCACTCTGTTCCGTTTTTATTTGTGTTGTTTATTTATTCTTGCAGTGGGGATGCGAAGCGACCTGCCGGGGAGATTGAAACGGGAGTGGCTGTAAATGATACAACACAGATCATACATAGTTTTGTTTGCGGACTTTGGAGTCTGGACAGTCAGAATATTCTGAACAACGAAGGATATTTTTTCAAACCTGATGGCACAGTTGATTTTGTTGCCAGTGAATATCAGGGTAACTGGGAACTTGTCGGAACAGATTCTATCAAATTAAAGTATGCATTTTTTGATTCTGATTATGAACAAGGTTTTCATATTGATTCACTCTCAGAAGCACGCATGGTGTTATCTGATTCTGATGGAACGCATCTTTTCAGAAAAGTTCCTTTTGGAATAAATACAGAAGAGACAGTGATCTCAGGTTATAGTGGGACGTTGAATCCCGGATTTCCGAAACAATATTCGTTTACTATTCCATCCGCAAAAAAACTGAGGATTGCATTAAGTACTAATTCAGAAAATGTAAAGCTGAAGATCTATGATTCTTACGGCGAATTAACTTCTACTCCAGTCAAAGACTGGCAATCGATCATGGTGCGCAGTGGAGAGTATAAGATTGTTGTCGATTATGTTGAGCCTGCTAAGGGTACGCCGGAGGAGTTTTCGTTGAAGGTGTTTGGAAATTAGTAAGTAGTAAGTAGTAATTAGCACAGCAAAAGTAATGTAACTACTTACAATTTCATAGTTGTAATGCAGTTGACAAACTTTAGTGGTGCTACTTACTACTCACCAATTACTACTTACCAAATTTTTACTCTCGAATCCGGCGATCTCCACATCTTATCACCTTCTTTGATTCCGAAGGCTTCGAAGAATTCAGGCATGTTGCTCATTGGACCGTTTACGCGTAAGAAATTCGGAGCATGGACATCTGTCATTACCTGATTGGCTAGTGATTGATCACGTGCATGACCTAACCAACCGATCGTGTAACCCATGAAATAACGTTGTGTAGGAGTCAGACTATCGATCTTCTCCCCTTTTTTATACTGCTCAGTTTTCTTGAACGCATCCAATCCGATCACAAGTCCGCCGAGATCAGCGATGTTTTCACCCAAAGTGGCTGCACCATTGATGTGCAAACTATCAAGCACAACGTAATCGTTGAATTGCTTCTCAAGTAAAGTAGCTCGCTTACCAAAGTTTACAGAATCTTCGGCAGTCCACCAGTTGGAAAGATTTCCATTAGCATCAAACTGGCGGCCCTGATCATCAAAACCATGTGTCAATTCATGTCCTATTGTACTTGCTGCTGCATAACCATAGATCACAGCGTCATCAGCAAGAGAATCAGGTAATCCGGGAATAAGGAATATCGCTGCAGGAAGAACGATCTCATTGTTCGACGGATTGTAATATGCATTGTAAGTTTGTGGCGTCATTTCCCATTCAGTGCGGTCAACAGGCTTACTTAATTTGTCGACATAATATCTGAATTGCCATGCACGACAACGCATTACATTTTGTGCATAAGAAGAACGATCAATTTCCATTGTTGAATAATCTTTCCATTTGTCAGGGAAACAAACCTTGTAAGTAATTTTCTTTAGTTTTTCAACTGCTTTTTCTTTCGTCTCCTTGCTCATCCAATCCAGATTCTCAATGTGAATTTTGAATTCAGAAATCATCGCTTCAGTCAGTTTTGTATAGCGATCACGCATTGTCGATGAAACATAGTTGTCGACATACAATTGTCCAAGTGCATCACCAAGATAATTTTCCTGCTCGTCTAATATTTTTTTCCAGCGTGGACGTTGAGTAGTTGTACCTGTTAATACAGTTCCAAAAACTTAAAATTCTGATTTACGAATTTCGAACTTAATTCAGATGCATAATTGTCGATCAGATTCCAGCGCATATAACTTTTCCAGTCTTCAATACTAACTGTGTTTATACTCTTTTCAAGCTGAGCAAAAAATTCCGGTTGACCGATGATCACTGTATCGATACCTTTTATTTCCATTCTGTTCAAAAGATTCGACCAGTTTATACTTGGCGTTGTCTTTGAAAAATCAGCAAGCGACATTTTGTTATAGTTAGCATACGGATCACGGAGGTCTTCCAGCTTACGTGAAGCTTTTGCCAGATCTTCTTCAATCTTGTAAACTGCAGCTGCATCAGCAGAAGCTTTCTTTTCATCTTCACCCATCAGAATGAACATTTGTTTTAAATGATCTTTGTATTCCTTTCTGATATTTGTGGTACGTGAATCAGTGTTGAAGTAATAATCTCTATCAGGCAATCCAATTCCACCTTGATAAAAATGCAGCGTATATTTAGTGCTGTTCATTTCATCCTGATAAATAGCAGCGGCAAACATTGGTGAACCAATGTTGATCTGGAAAAGAGCCATTGTATTAAGAACATCTTCTTTTGATTTGATCGAATTGATCATTTCTAATTGAGCAGTCAAAGGTGTGAGTCCTTGTGTTTCAATGGTCGCACTGTCCATACCCGTCGACCAGAAATCACCGATACGCTGAGTATTACTTCCCTTCTCAGCTTTATTGTCAGCAGCAGCTTCGTTACTGATTTTAAGTAGTTTGTCGTAGATATCGTTCTGAACTAAATTAGAAACAGCCCACCGTCTTTCACTCGACGGAATTGGATTTTGTTTCATCCATGTGCCTGTGGCAAATTTGAAGAAGTCTTCACCCGGACTTACCGAACTGTCAATATATTGAAAAATAAAATCGTCTTCTTTTACATTAGACAGATCGGCTTTTGAATTTCCTGAACAACTCCAAAGCATAAATGCCGGAGCGGTTAACAGGATTAATTTTTTGAAAGAGAGCATTGTATGTTGATTTTTAGTTGATTATATCCTTAGTAAACGGCAACAAAGCTATTTAAAATCCGACGGCGGCAAAATCATTGCTGAAATTTAACACAGATTAAGAAATTGGCAGTTTATAGTTGATGTTTAGAATTGCAATTGGGTGACATTTTGATGTGGGGGAAGGTGTTTCTTAGCTCATTAGAATTGTTTGCAGGTTTGCGAATAGTGCGAATGTAAATGGTGAAGTAATAATAATCTATCTGCGGATATTCTGCGCATTCTGCGTAATCTGCGGGAAACAAAACGAAGAATTATGAAAAAATTATTATTCATATTGATTTCGGGGGGGCTTATTTATAATTCAAATCAGGTGCTTGCTCAGGGACAACCCGTGAAGCAGAAAGCAGATACAACTGTTCATTTTCCTGATGAAAAACATCTGACAAATATTCGTCAGCTTACCTTTGGTGGTGACAATGCAGAAGCCTATTTCAGTTTTGACAGTAAGAGCATCGTTTTCCAAATGACGAATCCGGATTTTAATGCGCCTTGCGATCAGATCTTTGCTTCGACATTGCAAAAATTTAATCCGAAAATGGTAAGTACCGGTATGGGAAGAACGACCTGCTCCTATTTCCTACCCGGTGATTCATTGATGCTTTACGCAAGTACACATCTTGGATCAAAAGATTGTCCGCCGAAACCTGCTCCGCGGGCAGATCATAAATACGTTTGGCCACTCTATTCTACCTTCGATATTTTTGTTGCTGACAAAAACGGAAAGGTTGTTAATCAGCTAACCAAAGATGATGGTTACGATGCTGAAGCAACTGTAAGTCCGAAAGGAGACCTGATCGTTTTTACCAGTACACGTAGTGGCGATCTGGAATTGTATACAATGAATATTGATGGCAGCAATGTGAAACAAGTTACTAAAGAGCTTGGCTACGATGGTGGTGCATTCTTTTCTCCTGATGGAAAAAAACTGATCTTCCGCGCTTCACGTCCGAAGACAGAAGAAGATGTTAAAACATATAAAGACCTGCTTGCACAAGGATTGGTTATGCCCACAAATATGGAATTGTACACTTGCAATATCGATGGCTCCGATCTTAAACAAGCGACGAATTTAGGTTCGGCAAACTGGGCACCGTTCTTTACTCCGGATGGCAAAAAAGTAATTTTCTCCAGCAACCATAAACAAAAAGGCTATCATTTTAATTTATGGATGTGCAAACTCGACGGCAGCGAACTGGAACAAATTAGTTTTGATCCGACGTTCGATGCATTCCCTGTTTTTTCTCCTGATGGAAAACATCTGATCTTTTCTTCCAACAGAAATAATGGCGGTGGACATGATACTAATTTGTTTTATGCGGAGTGGAAGGATTAAAGAATAACTCAGAGCGAGGAACGAAAAATTTCTGATTTGGAATTGAATGAATTCAAAATGAAGTAATTTATTTATTGAAATATTTTAACAGAAATAATAATAATAATAATTCATATTAAATGAATGATATTTTAATTTATCTGAGTTTCAACTTGCTCAAATAGTCCGTTAAATGACTCATTTTTTTTGAATTAGTCGATATTATCGATGTTATTTAAATGTTGACAGTTGGCTTTACCACTCTCTTAACCTTAAACTATTTTCAATTATCTTTGTCGTATTAATTCGGCGGTGCTTTTTTTGAAGCGTTGACCATTATCATTCAAATCATTTATATGAAAACAGGAAGACTGCTTTTGATTTTGTCTTTAGTATTAATTGGTGTCACTATCTATTTTAAGAAATGCAATAGTTCCGATAAAGCTGCAACTCCGGATTCTGCAAAAGGTAAGCAGGCACTTAATGTCAGCGCTGTTGTTCTTTCTGTAAAGCCACTGGAATATAAATTGTATTCTTCAGGAACTGTGATGGCGAATGAAGAAGTACAATTAAGAAATGAAGTTCAAGGACGAATTATTGCAATTAATTTTAAGGAAGGTACTAAAGTTAAAAAAGGGGACCTGCTGATAAAATTATTTGATGACGATCTGAAAGCCCAGTTGAAAAAACTTCAACTTCAAAAAGAACTTGCAGAAAAATCTGAAAGTCGTCAGAGGGATCTGCTCGATGCAAAAGGAATCAGTCAGCAGGATTTTGAGATCGCACAAAACAATCTCAATAGTATTAAGGCAGATATCGACATTGTTCAGTCTTCTATTTCCAAAACAGAAATCAGAGCTCCGTTCGATGGTTCAATTGGTTTGAAATCGGTTTCACTCGGAGCATTTATTGCTGCCAATACGATAATCGCCTCAATACAAGACATCGATCCATTGAAAGTAGAATTCACTGTACCGGAAAGATTCCGTGATCAGATCGCAAATAATAGTGAGATCACATTTACTTCTGAATCTGCCTCAGGAATCTTTAAAGGAAAGATCTATGCATTCGAACCGCGACTTAATGTTACTACCAGAAGTTTTATGGTAAGAGCAATTTGTCCGAACAGCGATCAGAGAATATTCCCGGGCGCATTTGCACATGTTACCATTCCACTTAAAGTGATCGATGATGCAATACAGGTTCCAACGCAGGCAGTAATTCCTGAACTCAAAGGTCAAAGCGTATATATCAGCGAAAATGGTCTTGCAAAAAAGACAATGGTAGAAACAGGCATAAGAAGTGATTCGTCAATACAGATCACCAGTGGAGTTCAGGCCGGCGATACAGTGCTTATCACGGGCATGATGCAGGTTAGACCAAAGGTTCCATTAAAGATTACAGTGGTAAATTAATTTTTTCATCAATCCGAATCAGATTTTATGTCAATAAGTTCACTTAGTTTAAAAAGACCTGTAATGGCAATGGTATTCTCCATTGTCATTATCCTCTTTGGTCTGATCGGTTTTGATTTTTTAGGTGTCCGTGAGTATCCTTCTATCGATCCTCCAATAATTACTGTCCGTACTGCATATACCGGTGCTGCCTCAGAAGTTGTCGAATCGCAGATCACTGAGCCATTAGAAAAAGCCATCAATGGTATTGCCGGGATCAAAACGATATCATCGTCCTCCAACCAGGGAAGCAGTAGTATTACCGTTGAATTCGATCTGGAGATCGATCTGGAAGCTGCTGCCAATGATGTACGTGATAAAGTTTCGCAGGCAATCCGTCAGTTGCCGCAGGATATCGATGCACCACCTGTAGTGAACAAGTCTGATGCAAACAGCGATGCAATCGTTTCGATGACGCTTGAAAGCAATGTCCGGAATCATATGCAGATCAGTGATTACGCTTCGAATGTCATTTTAGAAAGACTGCAGACTATTCCGGGTGTAAGTACAATTCAGGTCTGGGGCGAAAAGAAATACGCAATGCGTATCTGGATCGAACCCAACAAACTTTCTTCTTTCGACCTCACTCCAATTGATATTCAGAATGCTCTTGATAAAGAGAATGTCGAACTTCCGGGTGGAAAGATCGTCGGCGATGCAACGGAACTTACTATCAATACAATGGGTAAGCTAGAGACGGTTGATGATTTCAATAATCTTATCATCTCTTCTGTGAATGGCTCAGTTGTCAGATTGCAGGATGTAGCAACTGTTCAACTTGGTCCGGAGAACGACGAAACAATTTTGAAACAATCGGGTACGCCAATGATCGGACTGGCCATTGTTCCGCAACCCGGATCTAACTACATTGAAATTGCCGATGAATTTTATCGCCGTTTTGATCAACTGAAAAAGGATCTTCCGAAAGATTTCAAACTTGATATAGCATTAGATAACACCAAATTTATCAGACGATCAATCGGTGAAGTTGAAGAAACATTACTTATTGCCTTTCTGCTTGTTGTGGTGATCATCTTCCTATTTTTCCGGGACTGGCTTATCGCAATCAGGCCGCTGATCGATATTCCTGTTTCCCTGATCGGAGCTTTCTTTATTATGTATGTAGCAGGATTCAGTGTAAACATCCTGACCTTGCTTGCCATTGTACTCGCCACCGGTTTGGTTGTCGATGATGGGATTGTTGTGACCGAAAATATTTACAAGAAGATCGAAGAAGGTATGGAGCCGGCTGAAGCAGCTGAAAAAGGTTCTAATGAGATCTTCTTTGCCGTCGTTTCTACTTCACTTACTCTTACAGCAGTTTTTTTACCGATCATTTTCCTTGAAGGATTTGTCGGGAGGCTGTTCCGGGAATTTGGAATTGTCATGGCCGGGGCCATTTTGATCTCGGCGTTTGTATCACTTACATTAACACCCGTACTGAACGTAAAATTAGCACGGAAGAATCATAAGCATTCAAAATTTTACGAGAGAACAGAGCCATTTTTTGTCGCAATGACAGAAGGTTATCGCAAGTCACTTGCAGCATTTATTAAAGTCCGCAATTGGGCATGGGTGATTCTTTTAGCAACACTCGGATTGGTGTATGTAGTGGGTTCATCACTTCAATCAGAACTTGCACCACTTGAGGACAGGAATTTAATCCGCCTGCAAGTAAGTGCCCCTGAAGGAACTGCGTTTGGTTACATGGACAACTTTATGAATCGTCTTGTTGAATTTGTGAACGATTCAATTCCAGAAAAGCGAATAGCATTGAGTGTTACTGCTCCTGGTTTTACCGGTTCCGGTGCACCTAATACCGGTTTTGTAAGGATTGGTTTAGTAGACGCTGACAAGCGTCAAAGAAGTCAGCAGCAGGTCGCAGACTACGTTACTAAAAACATGAAAGCCTTTCCTGAAGGAAGAGTCTTTGCATTGCAGGAGCAAACGATTGGCGTTGGAGGTTCATCCCGATCCGGCCTGCCTGTTCAATTTGTTTTACAAGGTCCTAATTTTGAAAAGTTGAAAGCTGTGCTTCCGAAGTTTATGGAAGAAGCAGGAAAGAATCCAACTTTCCAGGGTGTGGATGTCAATCTGAAATTCAACAAACCGGAATTAAATATTACCATTAACAGAGACCGGGCTTCGGCATTGGGAGTTTCGATCAGCGATGTAGCACAAACACTTCAGTTTTCTTATAGCGGAAGAAGGATGTCGTATTTCACTATGAATGGCCGGCAATATCAGGTCATTGCTCAGGTCGACAGAGAAAACCGTGATGAGCCGATTGATCTGAAATCACTTTACGTAAGGAATAAATCCGGAGAAATGATTCAGATGGAAAACCTCGTAGATGTAGTCGAAGAAAGCAGTCCACCTCAACTCTACCATTACAACCGATACAAATCTGCTACTGTTTCAGCAGGACTTGCACCCGGGAAAACGATCGGTGATGGTATCGCTGCCATGAATGAAATTGCAGACAAAGTTCTTGATGATTCGTTCTCAACAGAACTTACAGGTCCATCACGAGATTTTGCTGAATCGGGATCGAATATACTTTTCGCTTTCATACTTGCATTGATCCTCATTTATCTGATCCTCGCTGCTCAGTTCGAAAGTTTTATTGATCCATTTATTATCATGGTTACCGTTCCACTGGCATTAGGAGGTGCTGTGATCTCTTTGTGGATGTTCAACCAAACGTTGAATATCTTCAGTCAGATCGGAATTATAATGCTCATTGGACTCGTTACCAAAAATGGAATTCTTATCGTTGAATTTGCGAACCAACGTAAACTTGCAGGACTATCGGTAAGAGACGCTGCTATTGATGCATCGACTTCCCGCTTACGTCCCATCCTAATGACAACTATTGCAACGATCTTAGGAGCAATGCCGATTGCAATTGGTTTGGGTAATGGTGCTCAAAGCAGAATTCCAATGGGAATTGTTGTTGTTGGCGGATTATTATTTTCACTGGTCCTTACACTTTATGTTATACCTGCTGTATATACATTCATTTCAAAAGAGAATAGAAATGAAAAAAAATAAATTTGCTCTCCTCCTGCTCCTTCTGTTTTCAGGCGCCGTTTGTGCTCAGGAAAATAAACTCACAATTGAAAATGCAGTGAAGAATGCCCTGGAAAAAAACTATGATGTTCTCATCTATTCGAATTTATCTCAGATAGAAGACAACAACAATACCATAGGCAATGCAGGAATGCTTCCGAATATTGATGTGAATGGTTCTTATACTAATTCAACAAATGACCTGAAGCAGGAATATAACACAGGTGCTGAGGTAAACAGAGATGCTTCAGGTTCATCGAATACTAATCTTGATGCAGGACTTGTCTGGACAGTTTTTGATGGCATGAAAATGTTTCATACTAAAAAGAAACTCGATGGATTGTTTTATCAGTCGGAACAACAGCTAAAGATCCAGATGGAAATCACGATCAAAGATGTTGTGAAAGCTTATTACTCTATCATAATAAATCAGCAACTCTTAAAAGCGACTCAGCAGGAAATCAAATTGCTTGAAGAACGACTGCAACTGGCAGACAGAAAATTGAATAATGGATCAGGATCAAAACTTGATCAGTTGCAGGCTAAACTGGAATATAATCGCCAGAAATCAATTGAACTTGCAACAATTTCATTGATTGAAGAATCCAAACTGACACTGAACCGGCTGATGGCCAGGGCTCTCGACTCACCTGTTGTTACCGAAGACACAATAATTATTTCATTCAGACCATCACTCGAAGAATTAAAAAAATGCTGCCGGAAAATAATAATCTCCGGTATTACGAAATGAATCAGCGCCTTGCTGAACTAAGTCTGAAAGAAAATCAATCGCTCCGGTATCCGAGAATCAATCTTGGAACACATTACATCTTCAATCGTTCCACCAATGAAGCAGGATTTACATTGCTGAACCAATCGCAAGGATATAATTATGGCGCGACAATATCATTCCCGATATTTCATGGTTTCAATATTAACCGCCAGATCAAAAATGCAAAGCTGGATGTACTGAATGCAAAATTACAATTGAGTTCATGGAATGATATTGTGAATGCTGACTTGCTGAATACTTTCCGGAATTTTAATAACAGTATTGAGATCATGAAGACAGAAGAAGATAATATTTTGTTAGCTCAGGAAGTTTTAGCCATTGCACAGGAAAGATACAGGATCGGAATCAGCAATGCCATTGAGTTGCAAGACGCATTCCGTTCGTTTGAAGAATCAATGACGCGACTTGTCAATTCCCGTTTCGATGCTAAAACGAATGAGACAGAACTGAGACGTCTCTCGGGCAGATTGATCTCTGATTTCAGATGATTCACTTTTTTCTGATGAAAACTGTATATTTGACTTTTTACAATAATGAAATCAATAACACTTATTCAACATCGTCTGACTGATGCTTTCAGAAAGTTCACGAGTTCACAAAAGATCTCGGGTATACTTCTGCTCATTGTTTCTGTTGTTTCGCTGATACTTGCCAATAGCGGATTCTCATCATCGTATATACATTTCTGGGAATCTCCGATATACCATAATGGTGATGTTCATATCAGCCTGCTTCATTTTATCAATGATGGCCTGATGACAATTTTTTTCCTGCTTGTGGGATTAGAGATCAAGCGGGAATTAATAGCCGGCGAGTTGAAAGGCTTTCAAAGAGCTTCTATCCCTGTTGCAGCTGCCATTGGTGGAATGCTGGTTCCGGCAGTGTTGTATTCACTGTTTAACAGCGGTCTGGATTCAGCCAGCGGCTGGGGAATTCCTATGGCAACGGATATTGCATTTGCAATTGGAATTATTTCTATTCTGGGAAAAAGAGTTTCAGACGCCGGAAAAATTCTGATCACCGCTATTGCTGTTGTTGATGATCTTGGAGCAGTGATAGTGATCGCTCTTTTTTATTCTGCATCGATCAGTATTTTTTATCTGGCTCTCGCCGGACTGACAACTGTACTGTTATCCTACTTCAACTATAAACGATTAAGTAATATCTGGCTCTATATAATTCCGGGTATCTTTCTCTGGTACTGTATTTTTCAGTCGGGTATACACTCTACCATTGCAGGTGTGATCCTGGCAGCAACAATTCCTTTTCACAAGAGTGAAACTTCCTTGCTGATGCGAATGGAATCCGGTTTGCATACAGTAGTCAATTTTGCGATCATGCCGATATTTGCAATGGCAAACACAGCTATTTTTATCGATGGTGATATTATGAGCCACTTAACAACACCGGAGAGTTTTGGTATCAGCCTCGGATTGATCCTGGGAAAACCTATTGGCATTTTAATGATGGTTACTTTAATGGTTTCATTGAAAATAAGTTCTCTTCCAAAGGAGATCTCTTTTACCCAATTGCTTGGATTAGGATTTCTAGGTGGAATTGGTTTTACGATGTCCATTTTTATTTCTATGCTTGCTTTCACTGACATAAATTTCATTACCAATGCAAAAATTGCAATTGTATTTTCAAGTCTGGCAGCAGGAATTATTGGTTATTCAATTCTGAAATTCTCAAAAACAACTACGGTATGATGGAAATGAAAGAACTGGCTGAACAATTGCGTAAGCCACATGGTGAAAATTCAAAATTAGTTACTGACCTGATGGCGATAAGTAACAGACCACTCTATGAATTTACTTATAAGAAACTCGATCTTTTTCCTGAAGCAAATATTCTAGAGGTTGGTCCGGCTGATGGTCATTTTGTCCATGACCTGTTTAAAATTGAAAACTCTGTTTCTTATACAGGGGTAGATCTTTCTGAAGATATGATCAAAGCAGCTGATCAGACAAATTCTGACCTGGTCAAAAATGAAAAAGCCAGATTCACCAAAGGTGATATTTTAGAACTTCCTTTCGATGAAAATTCATTCGACAGGATTTTTACGATCAATACGCTCTACTTCTGGTCTGATCCTGAAAAAGGAATTCGTGTTTTAAACCGGATACTTAAACCTTCCGGAAAATTGTTTATCGTGATCCGTTCAAAAGAATCAATGGAGAAAATGCCATTTACACAATATGGTTTTACTATGTATTCGAAAGATGAATTGATCCAACTCCTGACTGAAAACGGGTTTTCAGCAGTTTCAGTTCTTTTAATTTCCGAAACTGCAGAACTTCCAAGTGGTGGAAAAGCCGATATGATATCCTTTTGTGCAATTGCAGAAAAGAAGTAATTTTGAGTGGAAAATCCACATGATATGAAAGTGAACTTTACTTTATTTATCTGCCTGCTAAGTTTGTCACCTTCAACCAATGCACAAAAGGTCTCTAAACTGACAATTACCGACAATTTGAATATGACAGGCCGGTTTACTTTAGGAAAACCTAAGCCTGAAGCTCCAAAAGATACTTTCTATTTATTGACTGAAAAAGGCACACAAGTACTTTTTTATGCAGAACTTCAAAACACTGACAGTGTTTCACTTGTTCATCCTGCATTGAAGTTTACAGCATATAAGGACCAGAATGGAAAATCTGAATGGGTCGTCGATAAAATTATTGATGTGAAACAGGACGCAACGTATGTTATGACTGCTTTCAATTTTTTCACGACCGGAGCATTCAAGATCATTATTACTCCGGAAGAGTCTAAAGATGTATTGGCTCAGGGAGATTTTACAATAACGAAGTAATTATTTTCAGAACGATACATTAAGTATGTTTAAATTTCGTTGAGTAATAAGTGATCATTATCCTGTTCTTAAAATAAGTTAAATGAAGCTCATGAAAATTTATTCATTCGTATTTTTGCTGATGTCATTATCAGCTTGCGGACAAACTAAAAAAAATCAACCAATTCCAATTGCCATGACAGATACAAAAGCAACGAATATAGATACTGCCACAGTTGGTGGCGGATGTTTCTGGTGTACAGAAGCACAATTTCAGATACTTGATGGAGTAATTTCTGTTCAGTCGGGGTTTTCAGGCGGTACCATAAAAAATCCATCGTACCGCGAAGTTTGTATGGGAATTACAGGTCATGCTGAAGTAGTACAGGTTGCTTACGACAGGACTAAACTCAATTATGCAGATGTACTGAAAGCATTCTTTGAATCACATGATCCGACACAACTGAACCGCCAGGGAAATGATGTGGGAACTCAATATCGGTCTGTGATCTTTTATCATTCTCCGGAACAGAAAAAAGTTGCAGAAGAAATTAAAGCAGAACTTGATAAATCGGGTGCGTATTCATCAAAAGTAGTGACTGAAATTTCTCCGTATACCGTTTTTTATAAGGCCGATGATAGTCATCAGAATTATTTCAATGAAAATAAAGAAGCTTCTTATTGTCAGTTTGTGATTGCACCGAAACTGGAGAAATTCAAAAAAGTTTTCAAAGGAAAACTAAAAGGTGCTGAGCACTGATCCGGTAAAAAAATAAAGGAGCCAACTATCCACATTGACTCCTTCCCACCACATCCAATAAATATTTTTATTGTCTTACGACAAATAATTATCTTCAAGCTTCTGCTCTTACGAGACAGTAATTCGTATGAAATTATTGAGGGGAACCGAAATCAAACGGCACTGCATTTCAGCTTAGAAAAAGAATAGATTCTTATAAACTTTAAAGGTCCACATCCTTTTTATCCCTCCGATAAATTAACCGGATAATTACACACATATGCTTTAACGCCCCTGTTTTCGAAAGGTTATGTTGCTAAAGTAGAATCTTGAAAATGTGTAAGAAAGTAACTGTTTTTCTCATTTCTGTGAACAGTAAATTCTTATAGGGCGAAATTCGCAATAAATCCAATACTACTCTGCATGCTCGATATCCCAGGCATCAAAAAGTATTTTCAGAAATACATTTTCCTGCTGACTCACATTATCATCGGCGCTGACGATCTTAACTGCGAAATCCATAAAATGAATCCGTTCTTCTGAAGTTGAATCCTGATAAAAATCGTCCATGCATTTCTGAAAATGGAGAACGTAATCTTCCTTTTTCAAGACTGAGATCTTTTCCATTGCACCATCAAGACTAACATGAAATGGATAGTTTTCTACGAGATAATTTTTTATGATAAGATCTTCATTGACTGAAAATGAATCATCGACCATAGAAAGGAGCTGAAGCATGTGATAACCGGCTTCTGCTTTGTTTAGTTTTCTTTCAGACATAACAAGTGAATATTTACATGTCAAATTAGGACATTAAAGGCTAATAGAAAAGGAATTTTCGATGAATTATTGACAATTTTTTATGATATTTTTAAAAATAGTTTCAAAGGTGAAAATTAAGTGCTTAATAATGAGTAAATGATTGGATTACAGCCGAAAGTTGGTGCTAAAATATTATGGATCTTTTAATAAAATCCTGACATTTACGATTAATTTTGTGGAAATTTCAGGCTTGTCGAAAGGAACTCTTCTGATTTGGATCTAACTACTTTAACAGCAGGATTGGTGTATGACGGATATTATTAAATTATTACCGGAAACGGTTGCGAATCAGATTGCCGCCGGTGAAGTAATTCAACGGCCTGCTTCCGCAGTTAAAGAACTTTTGGAAAATGCTGTTGATGCTAAAAGCACCAACATCGAATTATTCATCAAAGAGTCCGGTAAAACGTTGATTCGGATCGTGGATAATGGTTCGGGAATGACACCCTCCGACGCACGACTTTCATTTGCACGGCATGCAACTTCAAAGATAAGTTCTGCCGACGAACTATTTTCTATCCGGACAAAAGGATTTCGTGGAGAAGCCCTTGCCTCTATTGCTGCTATTTCACAGGTAGAAATGAAATCGATGAAAGCCGGAGAAGAGATCGGTACTCTGATCGAGATCGAAGGCAATGAATTCAAAGATCAGCAACCTGTAGGGATGCAGTCCGGTACTTCTATCTCAGTAAAAAATCTTTTCTATAATGTTCCTGCACGCAGAAATTTTCTGAAATCAAATCCTATCGAAGCTCGTCACATCATCGATGAATTCGAACGCGTTGCTCTTGCCCATCCGGAGATTGCATTTTCATTGAACATGAATAACATTGAGCATTTCAGATTGCCCATCAGTAATATGCGGCAACGAATTGTAAATATTTATGGAAACAATTACAATGAACGCCTGGTTCCGATTTCAGAAGATACAACTCTGCTTTCAATCAATGGATTTGTAGGAAAGCCGGAATACAGTCGTAAGACCCGTGGTGAGCAATTCTTTTTTGTAAACAGAAGATTTATAAAAGACAACTATCTGCATCATGCAGTAAGCGGAGCTTTTGAAGAGCTTTTACCGAAAGACAGCTATGCATCGTATTGGTTGTACATAGATATTGATCCATCAAAGATCGACGTTAATATTCACCCTACAAAAACTGAAATAAAATTTGAAGACGAACGGTCTGTATATGCAATTGTACGGTCTGCAGTAAAGCGTTCTCTTGGACAATACAACGTTGTTCCAGCTCTGGATTTTGAGAGAGAACAAACTTTTGATGTACCACATTCAATGCGGTATCAACCGGTACAGATGCCAACAGTTTTGGTGAATCCCGGCTATAACCCATTCCGGAATGAAAGCCGGCCTATGGCTGCTGCAGGATGGGATAAAGTTTATGATGATATCCGTAAGGTGCAACTTCCGGCTGCAGATCAAACTTCAACCGGTACTCCTATTGAATTTGAAGAGATCATCATTAACAGTGATAACTTTTTTCAGATCGGCCCTTTTATCATTGCCAAGAATTCCGATAAACTATTACTGATCGATGCTACCGCTGCTCATGAACGGATCATCTACAATCAACTGATCAATAAAATAAATGGTCAGCCAATCAGTTCACAGAGAATGTTGTTTCCACAAACTATTCAGTTAAATTCTTCCGATCTTCAGATCATAAAAGAAATTGAAGAAGAGATCCGTGAATTTGGATTTGATATCAGTGAATTTGGCGTTAATACATATGTCCTGAATGCCGCTCCTGTCGGAATTCCAAGTGGCAGAGAAAAAGGGATCCTGGAAGACATAATTGAACAATACAAACATAATTCATCGGAATTGAGTTCAGGCATTGCTGAGAAACTGGCGTATTCTATGTCGAAAAGTATGGCTGTCCGCCGGGGTGATGCATTATCAGGTGAAGAAATCCAGTCACTCATCATGGAACTGATGAAATCTGACAAAAAAGATCGCGGAATCGATGGTCGCCCGTGTATGAAAGTGTTGAAAACCGCCGACCTTTCCGACTATTTCAAGTGAAAAAAATTTTGATATTGAAAGCAGGTATTTTAACACTTACCGCCTTCTGAAAAACTATGAGTTATCCAAACTTCCGGCCACAGGGATTTGCTATTCCTGAGGTAGTAAAAAATATCCTTATCATCAATGTACTGATGTACTTTGCTACAACAGTTATGGAAAGCAGAGGCGTCGACCTTACTGATGCACTGGGATTACATTATTTTCTATCGGAAAAATTCAAGGTGTGGCAGTTTATTACGTACATGTTCATGCACGGTAGTTTCATGCATATCCTTTTTAACATGTTTGCAGTATTTATGTTTGGGGCAGCAATTGAATCTGTATGGGGTCCCAAAAAATTTCTGACTTATTATATCCTCACAGGTTTAGGTGCAGCAGTTGCGCATTATGCAATCGTGTACTATCAGATGCAACCTGCCATGGCCTTTATCAATGATTACATTGATGCTCCATCTATAGAAAAATTACAGAGTCTCATCAGCTCAGATGCGTTCAAGAATTTTTCTTCACAGGAAATGCTGGAACATTATAATTCCTTTTCTGCAACATTCAATGAGATGGCGAATTCCGATCCTGCCGGAGCAATGAAATACAGTGTTGATTTTGTAAAGGAATTTAAAGCCGATATCTATAATGCTCCTGTTGTTGTGGGAGCCAGTGGAGCTGTATTCGGATTACTCCTTGCTTATGGTATGACTTATCCAAACAGTATCATTTATATCTATTTTGCAATTCCATTAAAAGCAAAGTATTTCGTAATTCTGTATGGATTGATTGAATTGTTTTCCGGGGTTGCAAATGTTCCCGGAGACAATGTAGCACATTTTGCACATTTAGGTGGATTGGTGACCGGATTAATTATTATCCAGTTCTGGAAAAATAATAATCGGAGACGGCAAAAGATTATTTTAATTGAACCATTCCCGCTATGTCATCACTCAGTAATAAACTCAACTCTACTTTAAAAAGCGGCAATGCCCTGCAACGATTATTGCTGGTTAATGTGGGACTATTTCTGATCATCAGAATTACTTTTGCAGTTACTTCGTTATTCAATGTACCTGTTTTCAGTTTTCATGATGTTTCTTCATGGATAGCAATACCTTCCAATACATCACAACTGTTGCTGAGACCATGGTCAGTTTTTACCTATATGTTCTATCACTGGGATTTCCTCCATCTGCTATTTAATATGCTTTGGTTATATTGGATGGGAGCCATCATTCTTGAATATCTTGGAGCAAAAAAGTTGTTCGGAATCTATATCATGGGTGGTTTATTCGGAGCCTTAGCTTATGTCATTGCGTTTAATTCCTTTCCGATCTTTGCAAATAGTGTCAACGTTTCATTTGCACTAGGTGCCTCTGCAAGTGTTCTTGCAATTACCGTTGCTGCTGCTACTCTCCTGCCCGATTATCCGGTTTCACTGATGTTCATTGGGAATGTAGCTTTGAAATGGATAGCTGTTGTGTCGGTGTTACTTGATGTGATCAACATTTCCGGTGACAATGCCGGTGGACATATTGCGCACTTAGGTGGAGCATTATTCGGTTTTATCTATATCAGGTCTCTTCGTAATGGAACTAATTTAACCAAGTGGATGGAAATTCTCAGTGACCGTTTTTCAGGTAAGCGCGGAAAAATGTCCGTAGCATACACCAGAAAAAAATCGGACGAAGATTTTGCTTTACATAAAAAAGCAAAGCAGGAACAAATGGATGAGATCCTTGATAAGATCAACAAATCCGGTTATGGTAGTCTTTCCCAAAGTGAAAAAGATTTTTTGTTTCAAATGAGTAAGGAAGATCAGAAATGACTTCATCGTCTCCGGCCAAATCTGAAAAGACGAATTTATTTACCCGGATCGTATGGGTATTAAATATTTTTGCCCTCATCGGTCTCGCTTTCTCTTATCTGGCTGCTTATGTTAGTCCGAGAACCATCTGGTGGCTTGCTTTATTCGGACTTGGATATGAGTTCATGCTTGTCATCAATCTGATCTTTGTTGCCTATTGGGCTCTCACACGAAACCGGAAATTGTGGTTTTCGTTGATCTTTGTATTGATTGGAATTGGAAAAATTTTCGGTATCATTCAGTTCAATCCGGAATCTGCTGATGAAAAAACTTTGGCAGAACAAGGCCATGTAAAAGTAATGTCATGGAATGTGCGACTCTTTGATCTTTATAATTGGTTTCATAACAATGAAACACGTCATAATATCTTTAATTTTTTAAAAGAAGAATCCCCGGGTATTATTTGCTTTCAGGAATTTTATTCTACTGACAGAAAGAAACCGGATTACAGAAATGCAGATACTGTTCATCATTATCTTAATTCTAAATATTCACATATCGAATATACTGTGACTTTGCGGAAAACTGACCATTGGGGTATTGCAACTTTCAGCAAATATCCGATCGTAAAAAAACAGGCTGTTCATTTTGCCAAGAAAGGTGGAAATATTTTTATTATGTCTGATATCAAGATTGGAAAAGATACAATCCGGGTTTTTAATACGCATCTGGAAAGTATTCATTTCGGATGGAACAGTTATAAGTTCATAGAGAATCTGAATAACGACGATATTCAACAAGATGAATTCAGTGGCGGTATTACTATTTTACGACAACTGAAAAAAGCGTTTGTAAAGAGAGCTACTCAGGTTGAAATATTGCATGATTCAATTGATGCAAGTCCATATCCGGTTCTGATTTGTGGTGACTTTAATGACACCCCTTCTTCCTATTCTTATGAAATTCTTTCCGATGATCTGGAAGATGCTTATAAATTGAGTGGTCATGGATTAGGAAAAACGTATAGCGGACCATTTCCATCTTTCCGTATTGATTATATTTTTCATGACAGTAAAATTAAATCAAAAGGCTTTAGAACGATACATGAGAACTTATCTGATCACTATCCTGTCAGTTGCATGATAAAGATTGATAATTGAGACCAAAACTGCCTTTTTTAATTATAAATCGTTGGGAATAACATTGCCTGAGAACGCAGTTTTCCGTATTTTCGCGCGATGATTTCCGGTGCAACAGTTTCATTTCACACCTTAGGCTGCAAATTGAATTTTGCAGAGACTTCTACGATTGCCAGACAATTGAAAGAGGCCGGTTTCCGAAAGGTGGAATTCGAAACAGGGGCTGACGTTGTTGTGATCAATACCTGTTCAGTAACTGAAAACGCCGACAAGGAATGCAAGACAATTGTCAGACGGGCGCAACAGGCAAATCCTGAAGCTTTCATAGCTATTATCGGTTGTTATGCACAGCTAAAACCTGAAGAGATCTCGGCGATTCCCGGAGTAGATCTTGTTTTAGGAGCAACAGAGAAATTCAATCTACCCGTTTATCTCAATAACCTTAAGAAAAAGGAACTCGCAGAAATTCATTCCTGTGAGATCGGTGATGCAAATACTTTTACATCTGCTTATTCATTCGGTGACAGAACCGGGCTTTTCTTAAAGTACAGGATGGCTGTGATTATTCATGTTCCTACTGTACCATTCCACTTGCCCGTGGAAACAGTCGAAGTGATACTGTATCGAATGTTCTTAAAAATGTAAAAGCTATTGCTGAAAGAGATGTAAAAGAGATCGTACTTACCGGTGTTAATCTGGGGGATTATGGGATCTTCGACACTCATTCTAAAAATCGTGAAACTGATTTTTTCTCATTGGTAAAAGAACTTGACAAAGTTGATGGTATCGAGCGATTCAGAATCTCATCCATTGAACCGAATCTGCTGACTGATGAAATTATTACTTTCGTTTCTACGTCGGAAAAATTTGTTCCTCACTTTCATATTCCATTACAATCAGGTTCTGATAAGATCTTAGGATTGATGCGACGTCGTTACAAACGGAATCTGTATGTGGAACGCATTAACAAAATAAAATCTGTTATGCCCGATGCCTGCATAGGTGTTGATGTTATCGTCGGATTTCCCGGAGAGACTGAATCAGATTTTATGGACACCTATAAATTCCTGACAGATCTGGACATCTCCTATCTTCACGTATTTACTTATTCAGAAAGAGAAAATACGGATGCTGCATTATTGAAGGATGTCGTTCCCATGCACGAAAGAAAACGCAGAAATAAAATGTTGCGGATCCTTTCAGAAAAAAAGAAAAATCATTTTTATTCTCAGTTTATTGACCGGGAATTTCCTGTGTTAATTGAAGAAGAAAACAAAGATGGATTTATTTCCGGATTCACATCCAATTATATCCGGATTGCAATTCCTTATGATCCGGCTTTGGTCAATACTCTTGTAAAAGTTAAATTGGTTTCATTTGACGGTGGTTCAAGTGTAAACTCTGAGTTTATAGAAGCATTAAACACACGAATACCTGAATACGCCAAATAATTTTGAAATCAAATTCGATATACTTACTTATCATTCAATCTAACATAAACTAAATGTACGCAGGATTCACTGATCTATTGAATGATCTTTTCGGAACACATTTCACCTACTCATTTCCACCGATGTTTGGATTGCTTGTAGCCACTTCATTTTTACTGGCTGCATGGACGATGGCTATGGAATTGAAAAGGAAAGAATCGCTGGGTCTACTCCATCCTGTTACCAGAACGATGACAGTAGGAAAACCTGCAGGAATGGATGAGTATTTCTGGAATGCTGTCTTTGGTTTTATTCTTGGCTCGAAGATCTTTTATGCAATCTTTAACAGCGAGGAATTCTTTACTGATCCACAAGCTGCATTATTATCTCTTAAAGGAAGTTTAGCCGGAGGAATCATCTGGGCTGCTGTTGCCATTGGATGGAAATACTACGAAAGCAAAAAACAACTTTTAAAAGAGCCCAAAGAAGTTGAGCTAAAAGTTTATCCGCATCAGATGGTTGCTGAGATCACTATGGCTGCTGCAGTCGGTGGTTTACTTGGTGCAAAAGTTTTTCATTTACTTGAATACTGGAATGACTTCATGGCCGATCCGGCGGGAATGTTTTTCAGCGGCAGTGGACTTACAATGTATGGCGGCTTGATCGTTGGCGGCGCTACCGTTTTATGGTATGGTAAAAAGAATAATATAGCTCCACTACATCTGTGCGATGCTACAGCACCCGGATTAATGCTTGCATATGGAACAGGTCGATTAGGTTGCCAGCTTGCAGGTGATGGCGACTGGGGAATCGTAAATACTTCGCCTAAACCTTCTTTACTTTCATGGATCCCTGACTGGATGTGGTCATACACCTATCCCAATAATGTTGTCGGTGAAGGTATTCCTATTGAAGGTTGTGTTGGAAATCATTGCAATGAATTAGCTCAGGGTGTTTACCCGACTCCGCTTTATGAAAGTATAATGTGTATTTCGCTCTTCTTTTTGTTGTGGGCAATGCGTAAAAAGATCAGTACTCCCGGACGATTATTCTCCTGGTATTTGGTGTTCAATGGAATTGAAAGATTTTTAATTGAACATATCCGTGTAAACTCTCAATATCATATCGGAAACCTTGGCTTTACTCAGGCCCAGTTGATCTCTTTGTTATTAGCATTAGTAGGTGTTCTGGGATTGTTTTATTTCAGGGATAAAAAACAACTTGCCTGAATGGAAATACAGGAACTGCAAAAACTTTGTATCGATGTAACTCTTCTGACTAAAGAAGTCGGCCATTTTATTTTAGAAGAAAGAAAAACATTTTCTCAGAGTCAAATTGAGAAAAAAGGACATAACGATCTTGTATCCTATGTCGACAAAACTGCTGAAGAGCGAATTGTACTAAAATTAAAATCACTTCTTCCTGAGGCCGGATTCTATACGGAAGAAGCAACAGATAATTCCAAAGGTGAAAAGTACAACTGGATCATTGACCCGTTAGATGGTACAACTAATTTTATTCATGGGATTCCATGTTTTTGTATTTCAATCGCCTTACTTGAAAATGACGAACTGATTCTGGGTGTTGTTCACGAGTTAAATCTGGATGAATGCTTTTATGCATGGAAATCCGGAGGTGCATTTATGAATGGCAAAAGTATATCGGTCTCTTCAATCAATAAACTTTCTGATTCTTTGATCGCCACAGGATTTCCTTACCACAATTACGATAGAATGATTCCGTATATGCAAGTCTTCGACTGGTGTATGCGGAATACTCATGGATTACGTCGCTTAGGTTCAGCTGCTGCAGATCTTGCTTATGTAGCCTGCGGAAGGTTTGAAGCGTTCTATGAATATGGACTGAATGCCTGGGATGTTGCAGGTGGTGCAATCATTGTCAAAGAAGCCGGCGGCCATGTTACAGATTTTAACGGAGGCAGCAATTTTATTTTCGGCGGAGAATTGATCGCAGCAAATAAAAAAGTTCATACTGAAATGTACAATGTTATCAGTACTGAGTTTCAAAAAAATTGAACTTGTCATTACCAAAATTTTTTCAAAGATGAAACCAACTATTCTATTCGAAGAAAGTCAGCGTTTCAGCCAGAAATTATTCCGGATAATTTTATTCCTTGTTTCAGCTCTATTCGTCTACGCATTTATACAACAAGTTGTAATGGGTCAGCCATTTGGTAATAAACCTATGAGCAATAAAGGAATTATTGCAGCAATTTCATTTCTTTCCATTTTCAATCTGTTATTTTACAGCATGCAATTAGTAACTACAATTGACGAAGATGCGATCTCTGTGCGATTCTATCCTTTTCACTTTTTTCCAAAGCGTTTTGAATGGAGCCAGCTTCAGGATGTCATTATAAGGGAGTATAATCCAATGAAAGAATATGGCGGCTGGGGCTTGCGGGGTTTTGGAAACAAAAAAACAATGACGGTTTCCGGTAACTGGCTTGTTGAAGTTGTATTTGTAAATGGTCAAAGTCTGTTGATCGGAACAAAACAGCCTGAAGAAATGAAAGCAGCTTTAGCCTTAACGAAATTCAGGAAAACAATCTAGCTCTTATCATTTTTCATTCATTTTGATCTTTTTGATAATGTCGCCCATCATCTCTATCTGAACTTTTTGGATTTCTATTAATTCCTGCTGTTGATGCAGAATCAAATGATCAATTTTTTCATGGAGCATCCGGATCTCCAGCTCTGATTTCAGATTGATCATATAATCTTTCTTTGCACGTTCACGGTCTTTTTCTTCCTGGCGATTTTGACTCATCATAATTACCGGTGCCTGCAATGCTGCAATACACGACAAAATGAGATTAAGTAAAATAAATGGATAAGGGTCATAGCCTTTATTCGTGAACCATGCTACGTTAATAGTGATCCAGATAAGTATAAACAGACCAAATGAAATAATGAATTTCCAGCTTCCGCCAAAAGTTGCAACTGAATCAGCTAACTTCTGTGCTGAAGTCAATTTAACTTCTGTTTCTTCGACGGAATGTACAAGTAACTCACTGTTTTTTACTGATGCAATAACAGTATTTTCCAGTTCCGATAATTCTCCGATTTCACTTTGCAGATAATTTGAAATATACTTTTCCCTATACTCATTCAGTTCTGAAACTGAAATACATGAATCCACTGTGATCTCCGGATGGTCAGTTTTAATTAAAGAAAAGATCCTTGAATTGATTGTCGCAACCTGCACTTTTTCTTCAGGAGAAAATGAAGCCTTTGAAATGTCGCTGATAAATTTCTTTTCCATTTGATTAATGTTGAATATAATATTTGGGCTCTGCAGTGATCCCCCATAAATAAAAAACCTGCGCATTTACCTCAGAATCTTTTACTTCCTTTGCTGAATACCATGAAGCTAGATTACATTTACCGGATAAATGTACTATCTTTTTATCACTGATAGAAAGCATTTCAAGCGAAGCCCTTTGACAGTTTTCAATTCTCAATGAAGGCAGATCAGCGAGTGTAAAAATGAGCATAATTGTAAATATGTAAAATCCCATGTACCTGATCTTTGCAGGTGAATTTGATAAAGCATCAATTAATGATAATGTCGTTCTGGTAAAAATTACAATTAATATTAAAATTACGGGAATAAAATTATCTCTTCGGATGATATTAGGACGAAATTCATAATAGCCGTCTAATGGTAAAACTAACAGATACATACCACAGAATAAACCAAACCACTTCAGAAATTTTAAATTGAAAGCAGGGCTTATTTTTTTCAGGATGATACTATTTATAGTTATTAAGACCATTAAGATCCATAGTCCCGGTTTTCCGAACAGGATGTTTTTCAATCCGGCAGGAATCTTTGCGATTCTTTCAATGAAAGACAATCCGGAAAGATTTCTTTCTGAATTATACAAACTCATGAAATATGAATAGCTGCAAAGGAAAATAAAGAGAATCAGCACAGATAAATATTTTTTATCGGCTTTTATGACAGCAACTATCTTAGAAAGTTCAACTTTAAATATCATTGAACCTGCTAATGCAGTCAGAAATATTGAAATGATCAGAAGCGGGACTTGATTTCCCATGAATGGAATAATAATAGCCAACATGAAATAAAATAAAATACTAAACACGCCCGGCTTTATTTCTCTTTTGAATCCAAAATTCATGATCAAAGGGTAAAGCAGAATCAATACCAAGCCAACGGAAAGAGAATAGTAAACTGTATAGGAAACAGTAGCATCAATTATTCCCATTGTGGAACTATATCCACCTACTTGAAAGAAAATAGTTGCTAAAGCAATAGAGGTTATAAATAAATCATTTTTGAAACCAATCCTGCCTGATGAATATAACCCTATCATCACTACGATCAGTATTTGTATAAATATTTTCAGGAAAGCTGCAGAAAAATATACCGAACTTATCGGAGACAAAAATGATTGTGAGATTAAAGGAACAGTTCTGAAATATTCGTAGATCAATGCCAGCGCAAAAAACCGATTTGGTTCAGAGTAGGTTGTATCGGAAGCGATCATTTCAATGCCACATGGATCCTTCAATACAGCTTTGTATTTTGCTGTCGGAAGAACAATTGAAGTCACATCACCATCAATTGGTGAATTGTAATATTGATTGAAAGAAATTCCAAGATCTGCAACGATAAAAAGTATAAGGAAAAACCTGAGCTTTCCTGAAAGAAAAGGATTATTTGGCGAGCTTAGCATAAATATTCAAGTCGATAAATTTACCATTTTTATATTCGCATTCGCGCCTGCAGCCTTCAAAAACAAATCCGGTCTTTTCAAGTAATTTTATGCACTGTAGATTTTCCGTTTCTGCCACTGCCTCCATTCTATGAAGATTCCAGTTACTGACTGCATATTGAAAAACTAATGGAATCAATTCATTCAAAATGCCTTGTCCCCAGAATTGCGGTAACAGCCAGAATCCCATTTCTGCACAGTAATGCTGCGATTGAAAATGATTGAATCCAATTCCTCCTGCAAAACTATTATCTGACTTTAATCGAATTGCCCACCATTGTCCGGTCCTGTTCTTTTCAAGGTCAATGAACCAATCCATCTGGGCTTTTGTTTCCTCAAGTGACTGGTAACTGATCCCATAGTAACGGATAACCTGCGGATCAGAAAGACCTTTAAAAACATCATTGATATCTTCGGGTCTGAAACTCCGCAATTCGAACTTTTCTGTCTTAAGAATGGTTTCCATTATCAAATAATCAGATAGCAGGAAGAATGTTTAGCTGATATTCTTGATCAGATAATCAGTTCCGTTAAAAGAAACAGTCTCCTTTTTTTTCGCATTCATCATTGCTTTTGCAAGAGGTGCAATAGCTGATATTACCATTATATCGGAATTTTTGATCGTGATCTTTCCCAGAGGGATCGATAGAAATAACATTCCTTTATTTGTTTCAACCAATGCACCTGTACGCACTGACTTTACTTCTTCATCCGGATTGATCGATGCCAGAATTTCAAGTTGTCTGTCGGCTTCATTAAATTGAGTGATCAGCTTTTCCTGTTCGATCTGCATCATAGCTCTTGCCGTTTCATGCTTATCTCCGGCAGAACTCTTAGAGTCATTCTCTGCATCAGATACCAGTTCATTCAATTTATCTTTAAAAGAGTGTACTTTCTCTGTTAAGACTTGCTTGCAATGAATTAAAATTTCGTTTTTTATACTCACGTCTTCTTCTTTAAACCCAACAAATTAAATTTTACTTATTATTTTACCCTACGCATTTTGAAAAAATCTTTCTTGTATCCGTTCGCAGTCGGACCTTCGATAAAAGCGACAAGAGAATCTTTATGCGGGTTTGTATATACTATTTTTTTTGGAAAATCATGTTCCTGGTTTTCAAATGTAAATTCTCCATTCTTAGCTCCTGTAAAAGCAAAATAAACAGGCTCTCCATCATTCTGATTCTGAATACTGGGAATATAAAAGATCTTTCCGTTTTTTATTCTTAATGATATTTCTTCGTAAAAGATCGTATCTATTCCGGCCATATAGATGCTGCTTCCAACAAGAGAACTATCATCGATCCGATTCCAGATCTCAATCATTTTCCCATCAGAAGTACTGTCCATCCATTCTCCTTCCAGCCAGCTGAATTGAGTCAGTCCGTTTTGCTGTTTTGCTTTATTAGTGTCGCAAGACAACATTCCAAGAAAGAAGATAATTGATAGTAGATATTTCATTAAAATTATTTCAAAACAAATGGTATTGATTTCAGGAAGCCTTCCCTGGAAGTAATGTTAACAAAATAAAATCCATCCTGCAAATTCTGTACATCAACTTTAAAATCGGAAGTCGTATCAATTTTTGAATTGAGAACAACTTCTCCCAATAAGTTTACTATTTGCAGTGTGCAATTTGTATGCCCTTGAGGTATTCCATTGATCTCTATAAAATCTGTCGCAGGATTTGGATATAGAACTATTCCATTTATATCAGATAATTGTTGTATATCAGTATTTGTAACATTCACAATCATAACATTCGTATCTGAATAAGAACAATTGTAAGAAACTAATGCAACATCGTACAATCCAACACCGGAAAAATAATGAATAGGATCTTTTAGTGTTGAGTAACTTCCATCATTAAAGTCCCACCGATAACTAACCGAATTAGAGGAGACATTCTCAAATGTAACTGCATTTCCACCAAGGTTCATATAATTATAATTTGACTTTGGATCATAATTTCCAATAAACCAATCTGACATATTATTAAAAACAATATCTTTTGCTGCCTGACGAATCCAATCGACTTTTGGTTGATGAATTCCAAAATCATATGTTATTGTTGTCGGATCCTTTCTGAAAATGCTGGCATAAAAACAACATGCTGCAGCGTAGGATCCTTCAACTGATGGATGACTTTCATCAATCTGATATAATTCTATAGTAGGATAGTTCATGCGAATGTGATTCCATAAAGCTCCAACCGGCGACACGATTGCATTATTATTGAATGCCATTTCGAGATAACGAAGCCGAAGCAAACTATCCATTCCTTCATATGTACATACCGGCGGCCACGATGAACAATTGCTTGCATCTCCGAATTCTCTACCCCATGTCATATAGAAAACCGTTTCAGCACAAGGATTATTCAATGTTATCAGACTATCAAGTTGTCGGGCATAGGGATAAACAGAAATCTGAACTTGTCCCAATGGAAAAGATGGCAACTGACTCTGTTCCTGTAATACAACAAAATCCCAACTTCCCTGATTGATCAATGAGATAGATATAGGATCTGTAAAATGATTTTGCAATGTATGTCCACCCGGTGTATACGACAAATAAGAAAGTGAATCCCCGTTTGATGATGCAATGTTCGAAATTATCTGAGGCAGATCATTTACTTCTGTATAACTGTTTCCTAAAAAAAGCACCCTGAAGGTTGTTGCATTCACACCTTGGTTCAGGCATAATAGTGACAACAATGTTATCACTAACTTAGGAAATTTCATTAATGGGAGATTTTAATGTGGAAGCCAAATATATAAAATTCCCGATACAAAAACAGAAATGTTGATCGTTCTTAATAAGTTATAATTTACTGAATATCAACAGCTCGCAAATTTATTTAATTAGTTAGCTCCTATCAGCTGAATTGTTCCTTTATAAATTATCCCGCTGTCATTCACAACATAATAATAAACTCCATCGCTCGCTTTGGTTCCTTTCTCATCAAAACCTGTCCAGAATCTTTTTTTCGTTCCGGAACTAAACATCTGAATTCCCCAGCGGTTAAAAATGCTGATCTTTGCAGTGACGGGCAGATTTTCAATTTCGAAAATATCATTCTTTCCATCGCCATCCGGAGTGAAGACATTTGGAATTACGTATGGAACAACAGGACATTCACTTCCAACTGTGATCTCTTTCGTGATCGATGCTGATCCATCGGAATTTGTAACTGCTAATGTAACATTGAATTTTCCTTTTGATGGGAAACATATATTTTCCGGATTCTGAAGAATTGAAAATGTAGAATCTGCATTTGAAAATGTCCAGTACCATGAAATTGGTTGATTCAACGACAGATCTGTGAATGAAACACACTGCGAAGTACAGATCGTGTCTTCTGTAAATGTGAAATCTGGAATTGGAAAGATCTGCTGACAGGCAGTTTTGTCTGTGATCAGATTAAGTGGTTCATTTATTAAAGAATCGATTGGCACACTGTTATTATTAGTGATCAAAAGAGTCGGAATAATTTCAGTCAATGTGTCCTGATAGGCTGTGAAAATTACTGTATCCAGATAGCAGGTTATTTCTCCAAAATTGGTTGTCCGGATCAACGCAGCATCACGATAATAGGCTGGCGGGCGGATATCTCCTGTATAGACAAATGCCTGATCTGAAGTTTTGATTATGTCGTATGGATAGTTTGTAAAATTCGGTGAAAAAGGATAACGTCTGCTCCAACGAATACTTCCATCAGAGTTAATTCGCATCATGGCAATATCTCTTTCATCCCAGCCACCAACATCACCTAAGAGCAATGTACTTCCATCGTCATAAGCAATTCCGGTGCGCATAACCTCTCCATTAGAAGTGCCGGCATCATATAATTTTTGGTATTGAATGGTTCCTGTTTTATCTAATTTGAGATGAAACACATCCCACTCTCTTGCGATTGAATATGCACGACCGCTGATAAAAAGTTCTCCTGCGGAATTTGTTGTGAGCACATTGCATTCATCGTCGTAATATGTCTGAAATACTTTCGACCAAATTTCATTACAGGAAGAATCCAGATAACACACAGCAATATCATAGAAGAAGATCGGACTATAACCAACACAATTTCCGGCTATACAAATGTTACCATCAATTGATTCGACGATTGACCATGGATGGATGCCATAGGGTAAAAACAGACTTTTGGACCATCGGATTGAACCATCTTCTTCGAGCCTGACAATATTTGCCTTTGAATAGCTTCCTAAATTATAGTCACCGATTGAACACATGATAAATCCACCGGATGCAGCTTTGAGCAACTTTACCGGACGATCATTTGCTGATAACCTGTATTCTTTTGACCAGAGATCATTTCCTGCTGAATCTGTTTTCAGCAAAAACAAAAAATCATCATTGCCATTTAATGTCGGATTATAGTTTGCGCTTCCAAAGATCAGTATTCCGGAATCTCTTGTTTCGATGACAGTCTGTGGATAGGAATAATTTCCGACTTGTTTATTTTTACTCCATTGTAAAGCTCCATTTACATCGGTTTTTACGAGACATGCCTGAAGATTGATAGTGTTCGTACTTGAAGCTACCGCCAAAATAATTCCTTTGTCAAAACTTTCAACAAGAGAAGTTCCCATATCGCTGTGGATGTTTCCAAAAGTTTTTACAAATGTGCTTTGAGAAAATGATTTGAATGAAAAAAAGAATAGGATTAGGGTGAGTATTCTCTTCATAGTTTTAGCAGTGGTAATCTGGTAGAATTTAAACACTAAGATCACTTAGTTTTCAGCACAAGAGCACAAGAGAAGCTTCACTTATGTGTTCTTGTGACGATTTTTAGTGAACTTAGCGTTTTTAAAAATTAAAGGTAATAATATTTCCAATCAGAAATCCATCATAAATATTCTTACAAAAAAATGACAATTTCCCTTCGAGATGAATTTCAGAATTCCACGACCTCCCCGATCACCGGAATTTCAACCCGTAAATTTAAATCCGTAGCTGATTTTCTGATCCTTTCGACCGGTTCATTCCACGAATGATTCGCCAGTTTAAATTTCCCCCAATGCACGGGAATGAGATATTTTGCTTTCAGATCAATTGCAGCTTGAGTTGTTTGTTCAGGTACCATATGAATATACGGCCAGGCAGTACCGTACTGCGCACAATCCAAAAGAGCAAATTCAAACGGACCGAATTTTTCTCCGATATTTTTAAACTGACTGTCATATCCCGAATCACCACCGAGAAAAATTTTCTTATCTCCGAGATTCAGTACAAACGAACTCCACAACGTATTCGCACGTTTTGTAGTCCTCCCCGAAAAATGCCGTGATGGCGTCGATGTGAATTCAATATTTTCAGTCACACGAAAATTTTCCCACCAATCCAGTTCGACGATTTTGTTTTCTTCAATTCCCCAATATTCTAAATGCGATCCTACACCAAGTGAAGTAATCAATTTTCTTGAATTTTCCTTTCAGCTTTAGAATTGTTTCGTAATCCAGATGATCATAGTGGTCATGAGTGATCAATAAAATATCAATTTGTGGAATGTCTTCAGCCTTGTAAATATCTGCTCCGTCAAACGCTTTCACCATCGATGAAAACGGCGAAGCATGTCCGCTGAAAACAGGATCAACCAGAATTTTAAATCCTTTGTGATTGATGTAGTAAGAAGAATGTCCGAACCAGACCAATGAACTTTTCTCATCTGAAAGTGTGTTGAGATCAGTTTTAACAGACTGTATAGGTGCTGGCGGATACAAGTCTTTTACCTTGCTGAAGAAAAAATCCACCATTATTTTCCGCATTGAAGCACCTTTTAGAATTGCTTCTGTGGGTTCGATGTTTTTGAAGGAGCCATCTTTGTAATTCGGAGAGTTATGGATTCTTTGGAGGCGATTGCCGGATGGGGCTTTGCCGAAGGTTTTTAGCATATGTAGGGGCTGACGGATTTTGGGGCAATTTATTTTATTAGTAAAGACTGCAACTGAAAATTAAAATCCGTTTATCTATAATAATTTTCAGATTAGTATAAAATTGTTCGTTGATTGTCTATCGTAATTACCTTTAAACCACTCCAATTTTGAAATGGAATTCTTAATTGATTTAGCCCTTCATTTGCTCCTTGTGACACATTAATAACCTCTCTTCCCAAAATATCTGTAAGAACAATGGAAATATTCTTCTTTCTATCAGAATAAAAATTCACAATTAAGTCGTTTTCTAAAATTGTTGCACTAAAGAATTTAATATTTTCATTAAGTTCCACATTCGATCCTGCATCAATTAATTTTGTAAGCCAAATATCTTTATCACCATAATTGATATTAAAGTCCCCATCACTAGAAAGAGAACTGGATACTAATACACAAGAGTTAGGTTCATTTTTCAGCACAGCTTTCGCAATATCATTTTCACTTCCTCCTAGCGACTTTCCCCATAATAAATTTCCATAACTGTCTATTTCTGCAACCCATGCATCGTAGCCACCGTGATTTCCTACAACATATATACTGTCATTGCTCACTGACCATCCAGTGAAAATTATTCCATCATTATCGGTCTTATTTGCATTAAAAGAATAATCCAAACCACTACCACCATAACATTTATCCCAAAGAATATTTCCGCTCAAATCAGATTTAAATATCCATATATCACTAAATCCCATAGCACCGTGCACATCACCATCATTTGAATTGCTTGTACCTACGACATAAAAAGTTTCGTTTAAACCAGCTATTACTTTACATGCTTGATCAACTCCAGATCCGCCAAATGATTTTGTCCATAGTACAGAACCAGATGTTGATATTTTCGCTACTGCAATATCGGAACCTCCATGATAGTTTGTAAATGAAGTTTGAGAAACTCCTGCCAATAAAAAACTGGAATCATCCAACTGACAACAACTATAACCATCATCGAATAAAGAACTTCCAATACACACGTTCCAGTCAATATTCCCTATTGAATCTAATTTAACCGCCCAATAGTCAATATCACCATGGAATCCAGACACATCCCCATCATTGCTTTCAGTTTTTCCAATTACTAGATAACCTCCATCAAATGTTTGAATAGCATCTCTCATCTCATCGTATTCTGTACCACCTAAACATTTTTGCCAGATAATATTTAAATTTGAGTCGACTTCTACAATCCAGAAATCGCGTGTTCCGACTAAGGGATTCTGAGGCCACACATGATTTCCTGAAACATGACCATCTATTGAAGAAGTAGATCCAGTGAATACAATGTTGCCATTATCCTTTTGAAATATTCTACAACCATATTCACCAGATGTTCCTCCAAAACTTTTGTCCCAAATTTTATTTCCCAAACTATCTGTTTTTACAATCCAGATATTTAGAGAACCAGGTGCACCTATATGACCTGAAATATCACCATCATTAGAGGTTTCCGTTCCCATAATGAAGTATCCATCCATATATGATTTATCTTTAATTAGTGATGTTGGATAGTCTTCATTGCTTCCACCAAAATGCGTGCTCCAGTCAATATTATATACTTGAGAATATAAGTTGTTTAGGAAGAGAAATTGCAGTGCAAAGACAATTATTGTTTTCATTACTCTAATTTAATAAAATTTACGTCTGTTGTTTTCGGTTTTTAAAAATATTTCCCAAGTTTCAGACTTCTTATTAATTTCAATTGAGGTTCCAGAATAAAAAAATTCAAATACTTTTTTTTACCTAACAAATCGAGAAATTTCTTGAAATTTTGTATCTGCTTTTTACAATGATTTGAATTACTCCTTGTTCAGGTGCGACCTCTCCGAGGTCGGGGTTTACGGCGTATTCTTTTTTCTACCAAGATGTGACCCTTCCAGGGTCAGCGGTCCACAAATTGCAAAATTATTTGCGATTGTTTATTAATTTACAAAGAATCAAATAAAATGAAATCGGACTTCAATTTTTTATGTTGATGTCAAAATATTACATAAGCATGTGCTACCTCTACGAGGTCGAGGTTTTCGGCGTATTCTTTATTTTTCCAATTTGTGACCCTTCCAGGGTCAGCGGTCCACAAATTGCAAAATTATTTGCGATTGTTTATTAATTTACAAAGAATCAAATAAAATGAAATCGGACTTCAATTTTTTATGTTGCTGTCAAAATATTACATAAGCATGTGCTACCTCTCTGAGGTCGGGGTCTACGGCGTATTCTTTTTTCTACCAATGTGTGACCCTTCCAGGGTCAGCTATTTAGAAGATGCTTGCTAATTTGCAAGTTAGTGTTGAATAAATTCTTTTTGAGGTGATTCTTTGCTATCAAATAAGTTGGGGTGTAGTCTGTAGACTACACCCCAACTTATTTATACTCTGCACCAACTTGTTTATTTCAAAACTGAATTTCTCCCCGCTCTATCTGCTGCACTATCGATTCAATCGTTTTATCATCGCCGATCGGGTCGTATTTGCCTTTAAGATCATGTCCGAAAAGTTTGGCCATTCCTTGAGCGAAGAATGCATTCATGGAACCTTTGAGGTCTTTTATTAATTCATAGGAACTGTGACCGGTTTCTCTGTCGATGAGTTTGATGAGTACTTTTCCCTGGTTGACGCTTAATTTTTTTAATTGATCTTCGAAATCTTTGCGGACTTGTTCTTCTACTCCTTTTCTGTATTTTCTTTTCTCTCTGTCGGTTTTCATAGTCGACATCTTCGAATTCATTTCATTCAGTTTGACAGCTGCTAATCGCGCATATGGATAAACTTTGATGACATTAAAACGCAAACGATAATAGGCCTGGAGATTCTTTAAATAATCGGGGCCCTCTGCTTCTACTGTTACTAAATGTAAATTGACCACATAAATAGTGTCTTCCTCTTCAATGATGTAAGGCAACATTTTTCCTTTTAGCGTGTCTTGTGAAAAAGCGGAAACTGAAGCAAGGATGCTAAGTAGAAAGATTATAAAAACGCCTGATTTTTTCATTTTTCGGAGTATTCCAACAAACGTGCCTAATCGTTATTTCTCAGACGGTTTTGTTTCCACATGGAAACGGATTGAGTGGCTGTTTGATTGTTTGCAGTGGCTTTTATTCCTTTCTGCATCGTTTTTACGGCCAATAAAGCAGCTATTTTCATTTCATCTTCAGCCGATGCTTTCGCTGAACCGGGAACAAAATATTTTTTTACAAAATGCGTATCAAAATTTCCACTGATAAATGCTTCATGATTCATTACAAACCGGCAAAAAGGCAAAGTCGTTTTTACTCCACTGATCTGATAGTCGTCGATCGCACGGATCATTCTGTCGATCGACTCTTTTCTGTCTTTGCCGTATGTGATCAACTTAGCAATCATCGGATCATAATAGATCGGAATTTCCATTCCTTCTTCATAGGCATCATCACATCGTACGCCCGGACCTTGTGGAGCTTTGTAAGATTGCAGTGTTCCGATATCAGGTAAAAAATTATTTTCAGGATCTTCTGCATACACACGGATCTCCATTGCATGTCCTAAAATTTTCAGGTCTTCCTGTTTGAATGAAAGTTTCTCTCCTCTTGCAACCTTGATCTGTTCTTTTACAAGATCAAGTCCTGTGATATATTCTGTGACCGGATGTTCTACCTGCAAGCGGGTATTCATTTCAAGAAAATAAAAATTCAGATTTTCATCTAATAAAAATTCAACTGTTCCTGCACCGAAATATTTACAAGCCTTAGCAACCTGCACAGCACAGCGACCCATTTCTTCGCGGATCTTTTCGGTCAGAACCGATGAAGGTGCTTCTTCAATTACTTTCTGATGTCGACGCTGTACACTGCATTCTCTTTCGAAAAGATGTACAACATTTCCGTGTGTATCACCTAACACCTGGATCTCTATATGTCGTGGTGAGCCCACATATCTTTCTATGAAAACTGCACCATCACCAAAACTTGAGATCGCTTCGCTGACAGCAAGTTTCATCTGCTCTTCAAACTCTTCTTTATTCTGAACGATGCGCATACCTTTTCCACCACCGCCCGCAGATGCTTTAATCAAAATCGGAAAACCAATTTTCTCTGCGATCAACTTTGCTTCATTCACATCATCAATTGCTTTTGCAGTGCCCGGTACTAATGGAATATTATGCGATTCTGCCGTTGCTTTTGCAGCGAGTTTACTTCCCATCATGCGCATTGAATCACCCGTCGGACCAACAAAAATAATTCCCGAAGCTTTTACCAGATCAGCGAATGCTGCATTCTCAGAAAGAAAACCATAACCGGGATGAATGGCATCAGCACCTGTATCTTTAGCGGCTTTGATAATATTCTCCATCACCAGATAACTCTGCGATGAAGGCGCCGGACCAATACAAACCGCTTCATCAGCATACCGAACATGCAATGCATTTCTATCTGCTTCCGAAAAAACAGCAACCGTCTTAATCCCCATCTCCCGCGCTGAACGCATTACCCGGATGGCGATCTCGCCGCGGTTAGCTATTAGTAGTTTTTTCATTTTTATCTAGTTGGTGAGTGGTAATTAGTGAGTAGTGAGTAGCACTGTTTTCAATCCTTTCAACTGGATGCTTCGATCGACTGTATTGGTGAGTATTAATTGGTAAGTAGTAATTAGTGAGTGGTGAATAGCAAAGTATACGAGATGTTAGAACGGTTATTATGCTTGACCTTTGACCTCTGACCTTTGACCTATTTTTTTACTTCCTTGAAACTTCATTTACTTCTTAACAGAATGATACCCTATCAACCGATACACAAGTTTCGCCAACGTAGACTCCGACAGAATGCTTCCTTCAATCGGTGCACATTTCAGAACATCAAATCCGATCACTTCTCTTTCTGCGAAAACTCTGCGGAGAAATTGTAAAGTCTCAGACCAGAATAATCCGTTTGGTTCTGCTGTACCTACTGCAGGCATGATAGACGGATCAAATCCATCGGCATCAATTGAAAGGTACACATGTTTTGGTAAACATGCAATTGCTTTATCCATCCACTTGTCGTCTTTACGGATCTGATGTGCGTAAAAAGTATTGATGATATCTGACGACTTGATAAGATCTGCTTCTTCTTTGCATTGAGCGCGGATACCGATCTGTACCAGTGGAACAGTCATATCGTGCACACGTTTCATCACTGAAGCGTGAGAATAAATATTATCGTGATACGATTCACGGAGATCAGAGTGTGCATCGATCTGCAGCACTGCCATTTCCGGATATTTTCTTCTGTGCGCACGGACAAAACCATTTGTTACCGTATGTTCAGCTCCCAATGAAACAACATATTTTCCGGCATTGATGTGCTTTGTTGTTTCTTCATCGATCAGGATCATTGCTGCTTCATCGACCTTCGTACCGAAATCCATTTCTTCCATCGTCACAATTCCTCCATTACGATAGCTTTCAGCATCGAGCTCTTCATCATAGAATTCAACAAAATGAGAAGCACTCACAATTGCTGCAGGACCTTTTGCTGATCCTTCAAGGTAAGAGGAAGTATGTTCGTATGGTACTTGCTGGATGACGTACTTTGCAGTTTGATAGTCGGTTTCGTCCGGAAGGGCCAGAAAGCCGTCTGCGGCGGGGAGTTGGTTCATTATTTTCAGGTCAAGGGTCAAAGGTCAAGGGTTAGTTTGGCCGGTACTTATTTTGATATTTTATTTTATAGGTAACTTTTTTATGGTAGTAAGGTCAAAGATCAAGGGTCAAAGATCATTCGTGTTTTCTGACCTTTGACCCTTGACCTTTGACCTCTAAAAATTTACTTCTTAAGTACTGTATTCACCAGATCCGCTGCTTCTTTCAACTGTATAGCTGAGAAAACTTTCAATCCACTTTCGTCGATGATCTTTTTGGCTTCAACTGCATTTGTTCCCTGTAATCTTACGATGATTGGAACCGGAATTTCTCCGATATTTTTATAAGCATCAACAATTCCCTGCGCAACTCTGTCGCAACGAACGATACCACCAAAGATGTTCACTAATATTGCTTTTACATTCGGATCTTTCAGAATGATCCGGAATGCCTGCTCAACACGTGCTGCATTTGCTGTACCACCTACGTCTAGAAAGTTAGCAGGCTCTCCGCCGGCAAGCTTGATGATATCCATCGTAGCCATTGCAAGTCCGGCGCCATTCACCATGCAACCGACATTACCGTCCAGTTTTACATAGTTCAGATTATGCTCGCCTGCTTCTACTTCTGTTGCATCTTCTTCGGTAACATCACGCATTGCAAGGTAATCAGGATGACGGAACAATCCGTTTTCGTCAAAGTTTACTTTTGCATCAACTGCAATGATCTTATCATCTGAAGTTTTAAGAACAGGATTGATCTCAAACATCGATGCATCAATTGAATCGTATGCTTTATAAAGTGAAGCAATGAATTTTGTCATTTGCTTAAAAGCTTCTCCACTCAGGCCAAGATTGAAAGCGATCTTTCTTGTTTGAAATCCCTGAAGCCCTACAGAAGGATCGATCTCTTCTTTGTGAATCAGATGCGGATTGTGTTCTGCAACTTCTTCTATGTCCATTCCACCTTCTGTCGAATACATGATGATATTTCTACCAGTCTGACGATTCAGAAGTACGCTTACATAAAACTCTTTCGTTGGAGATGCACCCGGATAATAAACATCCTGAGCTACTAATACTTTGTTTACTTTCTTTCCCTGCGGACCGGTTTGCGGAGTGATGAGATTCATTCCGATAATATTGGTCGCTCTTTCTTTTACTTCATCAAGACTTTTGGCAAGCTTCACGCCACCGCCTTTTCCACGGCCACCAGCATGGATCTGAGCTTTGATCACCCACCAGTTGGTTCCGGTAGTTTTTGTTAACTCTTTCGCGGCTTCAACTGCTTGTTCAGGAGTATCTGCAACGATTCCTTCCTGAATGCCTACACCAAATGATTTTAAAATCGATTTTCCTTGATATTCGTGAATATTCATGTGATAGTATTAGTAAACAATGTCAACATGGCATTGCGGCCACAAAAATAAAATTTTTAAGCTATCGGAGGGGAAATATTTAAGAAATGTGGATATATTATTAAGATTGGAGGATTTTAGGATTGAAGGATTAAGAGTTGTCTAGGTTATCGGTTTTATGGGGTTAGGGTGTTTCATATTATCTGGCACTACTTAAACACTTTAAACCAAAATTCTTCCAAGCCTCAAACTTTACTGATTTAAGTAAGTCTTTTTAATAAACTTCACATGGTGACGTTCATGAACCAGCACCATATAGATCAAAGCCCTGATGCTTACTTCTGCTCCATTTGCAATTCCTACATCATCCAGGCTGTTCTGATCCATATTCATGATCATATGAACCGTTGATTGCCGGACAGCATACAATTCTTCTCCAATATCCTTTAATGTTCTTGTTGAATAATTGCTGTTTCTGACGTAATCATTTTCTTCAAATCCGGGCAATGCTTGCCTCTCACCACGCATAAAACATAAGATCCGGTATGTTAGAATTCGTTCAGTATCCAGGATATGCCCCAGCACTTCCTTAACAGACCATTTTCCTTCCTGATACCGGTTATCACCTTGCTTTTCGGGAAGCGATTTTATAAATTGGTGGGTAAGTTCACCTTGTGCTACCAGTCCTTTGAACATATCATTTTCCATGATATGCTGGCGGTAAGATTCATAGTAATCGCTGATAGTACCTTGTGCTGGTGGAAGAATTGGTGTGGCCATGTTGTAACTTTTGTTGATGCAATATAGCTTAAATATTTTTCTGCTGAGACTCTTAACTTTTCATTAACCGCAAATATATCGGCAGTTTATTACGTTTGTCTATCTACTCGAAAAACAGATGCATAAGTATCTTTTGCTACTTGCCATTTTATTTTTTTCATATTCTTCGCAAGGAGAAACAGTTCCTAAAACATATCAGGCAACTGCAGCATCCGGAGAAATTAAGATCGACGGTGAGCAAAATGATGAAGCATGGAGTTCTGCAATTATTGCCGGTGATTTCATACAACTCGAACCAGTGGAAGGAGCTCCGGTTACCCAGACAACAGAGGTTAAAGTAATTTATGACAATACTGCTGTCTACGTATTTGCTCAGATGCACGACTCGCACCCTGATAGTATCTTACATGAATTAGGAAACCGCGATGAAGGGCTCGATCTGAATGCAGACGGATTTCGGTTTGCTATCGATCCATACAATAAACGTCAGAGTGGTTATGTTTTTGTTGTTACTGCCTCAGGTGTACAGACAGAATATCTGGATGATGATATTACTTTCGATGCTGTATGGCAAAGTGCTGTGAAGATCACTTCTACCGGTTGGACAGCAGAGATGAAAATTCCTTATTCTGCAATTCGTTTTCCGTCTACACAAAGTCAGACATGGGGATTGCAATTTGCCAGATCGATCCGAAGAAATCGTGAATACGATCAGTGGACATTAACTCCGAAAGAGATCCAGAATAAAATGTTGTACTGGGGAACGATGACGGGAATTCATGATATAAAGCCTCCGGTTCGATTAACACTGACTCCTTATTTTTCTGTCTATGCCGACAGAGCTCCCAGATTTGAAAATGGATTTCAGACAGGTTACGACAATTCATTTGGATATGCCGGTGGTGCTGATCTGAAATATGGTATTGATGAAAGGTTTACTGTCGACATGACCTTACTTCCGGATTTCAGTCAGGTTCAAAGTGACAATAAGGTCAAAAATCTTTCCGCTTTTGAAACGATCTATGATGAAAAGAGGCCGTTCTTTAAGGAAGGAACTACTCTTTTTTCCAAAGGAAATTTATTCTATTCCAGAAGGATCGGTGAAACTCCCGGACTCTTTTATGATGTTCCATACTTACTCGAAGAAGGAGAAGTTCTTGAAAAGAATCCCGATAAGGCCCGGCTGGTCAATGCAACTAAATTATCAGGTAGAACTGATAAAGGATTGGGAATAGGTATTTTAAATGCTGTTACCGCAAACACTTATGCACGCATAAAAAAGGCTGATGGAACCTATAGGGAGTTAATTACTGAACCGCTGACGAACTTTAATATTGTCGTTCTGGATCAGCAATTGAAGCATAATAGCAATGTTTCATTGATAAATACAAATGTAACCAGAGAGGGAAAAGCAAGAGATGGAAATGTTACAGCATTGCGGGGAGCTTTTCAGGACAAGAAAAATACTTTTCAGATCTCGGGAGCAGGAAACCTGACTCATATTACTCAATGGTCACAGACTAAAAATGTGAAAGACGGGTATCTATATTTTGTTGGTTTCGATAAGATCAAAGGCGTTTCTCAATACGGTATTTCTTATGAGGGAGCCAATAAGAATTTTGACAAAAATGATCTGGGCTATAATTTTTATAGTGATTATACTTCATTGAATGCCTACTGGACAGTTCAGGCTTTTAATCCATTCTGGAAATATTTTAAGCAAGGCAACATTACACCTTTCATCAATCGAAGCGGACGTTTGAGTTTAAATAACAAGATGACCGACATAACTCTTGGAATGAATTTCTTCTTACTCTTCAATAATAACTGGTCTATCTATAGTGAATTTGGTACTGCCCTGGCTGATGCATTTGACTATTATGAGCCACGGGTTGAGGGTCGTTTTTGCAGAGTACCCGGATCACATTATGGAAGTATAAACTGGACTACCAACTACAATAAAAAACTTGCATTTGATTTTGGTGGCAGATTTAATTTCATTGATGAATGGAATTACGCTTCTGCAGGATATTATGTTAACCCAATTATCCGGGTGAGTGATAAAATGTCTATCCGTATAGAACATTATCTCGATGTTTATGAAAACGACAGAGGCTTCATCGATTACAACACTGATGAAAACAGTATCTTCTATGGTGGTCGTGATATCATTACCATCACGAATGCAATTACAAGTCGATACTTGTTCAAGAATGATATGAGCCTTTCACTAACCGGCCGTCACTACTGGTCAGAAGGAAAGTATAAAGATTACTTTCAGTTAATGGGCGATGGCGAACTAATTCCAAGAGAACATAATGAGCTGACAGACTATGATTTTAACAGCAATTACTTTACTGTAGATGTCGTGTATAACTGGCAATTTGCTCCGGGCAGTTCTTTCATTGCAACATTTAAAAACATCATCCTGCTCGATGACAATCAGACACATTATGATTACTTCCGGAACTTCAACAGAACGCTTTCCTCTCCACAAACAAATTCTATTTCGTTGAAGTTTTTGTACTATCTGGATTATCAGTATTTTGTTAAAAATAAGTTCAAGGTTCAAAGTTCAAGGTTCAAAGTTGGCTTCGTAGCAACCTACGAAGCCAACTTTAAACCTTGAACTTTGAACCTTGAACTAATTAAAATTGCTACCTTCGCGACGACAAATAAATTTTAACTTTCAAATGGACGATCATCCATGGTTACCGCTGAAGAGAAAGAATTGCTGGCTGAAAGGCTGGTTTCGGGCAATTTATATAAGCTGAAGCATTTAAGTGCCATGGTTCAGCCTGAGGAATTGGCTGAACTGATCAATGATTCCAAAGAAATAGATTTTATTAAAATTTTTCAGGTTCTGGATGCCGAAAAGGCCATCAAGACCTTTGAGAACCTTGACTTCGACAAACAAATGGAGCTCCTACGCTCCTATTCTGTTGAGCAAGTCGCAGCTACGTTAAATCAGATCAGTCCTGATGACCGGACAGCACTCTTCGAAAAACTTCCCGAAGAAACCTTGCAGCATTATCTGTCGCTTCTGACAGACGAAGAGCGCAAGACAACAAAAGCACTTTTACTTTATCCGGAAGACAGTATCGGGCGTCTGATGACTCCTGATTTCATTTCTGTGAAAGAAGACTGGACTGTTCAACAAGTGCTCGATTATATCCGCAAAAATGGAAACGACAGCGAGACGATCAGTAATATTTATGTGACCGATGCAAAAGGTTTTCTGATCGATGATATAAAAGTCCGTGATTTTTTACTTGCACCACTCGACAAAAAAGTCAGCGATCTGATGGACCGCCAGTATGTAAATCTGAATGCCCGCGACGATCAGGAGGTTGCCATTGATATATTCAAGCAAACAAATAGAATGGCTTTGCCCGTGACAGATTTCAACGGCTTGCTGATTGGAATAATTACGATCGATGACGTTGTCGATGTCATTGAAGAAGAAGATACAGAAGATATCCAGAAGTTCGGAGGTACAGAAGCTCTCGATGAACCTTATCTGAAAGTTTCGCTACCAAAAATGATCCGCAAAAGAGCAGGCTGGTTAGTTGTTCTCTTCTTTGGAGAAATGCTCACTGCAAGTGCAATGGGCTTCTTTAATGATGAATTGAATAAAGCAGTTGTACTTACTCTCTTTGTACCATTGATCATTTCCAGTGGCGGTAATAGCGGTTCACAGGCTGCAACACTTATCATTCGCGCAATGGCATTGGGAGAAGTTACCTGGCTAAACTGGTGGCAGGTCATTCGCCGGGAAGTGATGTCAGGATTAGCACTTGGTTCTATTCTGGCTGTGATCGGTTTCCTTCGGATTTCTATCTGGTCCACATTCACTGATATATACGGCCCCTACTGGTTTCTGATCGGACTTACCGTTTCATTTACATTGATCGGAGTTGTTCTCTGGGGAACATTAGCCGGCTCCATGATCCCAATGCTTTTGAAAAAACTCGGAAGAGATCCTGCTGTTTCTTCTGCACCATTCATCGCAACGTTAGTCGATGTAACGGGGTTGATACTTTATTTTTCGCTGGCGTATTTGTTGTTGAAAGGGACTTTGCTATAGGTTTAGCAGAAAAAAAAACACCTAGGACACAAGTTCACAAAGACCATGGAATTTTATGTCAATTTTCGACGAATTCATTTACGAAATACGTTTTAAGATCTAAAAATATTCCGTGCACTTTTGTGAATGAAGGGTTAAAAGGGGGGGCCCCCCCCCCCCCTAAATTTTTTTTTTCTGGAAAAATTGTTAAAAAATACGGGGCCGCGGCAACCGCCCGGGGGCGCGGGGGGGAAAACCCGCCCGGGCTCCTCCCCCCTCTTGTAAAAAAAAACTTCCCCGGGGGCTCTGGGGACGGTTTGTGGCGGGGGCGACCCTTTTTGCGCGGGCAGTGGGGGGGGGCGTGGGGCGGGGGGGGAAAAGGGGGGGGGGGGGGGGGGGGGGGGGTGGGGCGCCGGGGGGGGGGGGGGGGGGGGCGGGTGGGGGGGGGGGGCCGGGGGGCGGGGGGGGGGGGGGGGGGGGGGGGAGGGGGGGGGGGGCCCCGAGGAGGGGGGGGGGGGCCGGCCCCCGGCGGGGGGGGGCGGGTGGGGAAATTAAAATTAAAGGGGGGGGCGGGGGGGGGGGAAGGGGGGGCCCCCCCGGCGTTTGTCTGGTTGGGCTGTGGGTGAGGCCGCGGGGGGGGGGGGGGGGGGGGGGGGGGGGGGGGGGGGGGGGGGGGGGGGGGGGATGGGGGGGGGGGGGGGGGGGGGGGGGGGGGGGGGGGGGGGGGGGGGGGGGGGGAGGGGGGGGGGGGGGGGGGGGGGGGGGGGCCCCGGGGGGGGGGGGGGGGGGGGTGGGGGGGGGGGAGGGCCGGGGGGCGGGGCCCCCCGCCCCGGGGGGGGGGGCCCGGGCGCGGGGGGGGGGGGGGGCCCGCCGCGGGGCGCGGGGGGGGAGGCGGGCCCGGGGGGGGGGGGGGGGGTTGGGGGGGGGCGGGGGGGGGGGGGGGGGGGGGGGGGGGGGGGGGGGCGGCGGGGGCCCCGCGAAGGGGGGGGGGGGGGGGGGGGAAGGGGGGGGGGGGCTTGGGCCACTTGTGTTGTATTTTGTGTATTTGCTAAACAACTTGAACTTGAACTATTTCAAAACCACCCCACTCATCTCCAACTTCACCTCAGCCATCACCGGGTCATTCAGAAATACATTGATCGTGCGACTGTCTTTTCCTTCTTTTCCGAAAGAATCAAATTCAACATGTACAATTCCGGTTTCGCCGGGTGCAATTTCGCTTTTCGTAGCACTTGCTTTGATACAACCACATGTGGATTTAACTTTACGGATGATGAGCGGCTTTACTCCATCATTTGAAATCAGGAAATCGTGATTCGATTTTTGTCCGGCTGTGATTGAACCATAGGAAAAAATGGTTTCGGGAATTCTTGCTTTTGGTAAAAGTGAATCTGTAGGAGAAAAATATTCCTGAATAGTTGCACTTACATTGATATTCTTTTGCGGCTGATCGGTATCGTTGGTATTGATCAGAATTCTGTCTAAGATAAATCCGTAGTCGTCGCGTTTTGCAAAATTGTAGCTTATAATTATTGTCCCCGATTCTTCAGGCGCCAGTTTGTTTTTACTTATTGTAACTGCAGAATAATTATTCTTACCATGAACATCGAGAGTCATTGGAACTTTTCCGGTATTGAGAATGCGGATCGTATCTTGCCGGCTTTCATTGGTCAGTACTTTTCCAAAATTAATTGTCGATTGAGATAATCTCAGGTTACCAATCTTTTTTGCATACTGATCGTTGATCGTTGGCGGTGCACTGATGGTTTGAGCAAAACCAAGATCGCATACAAAAATTGAAAGTAGTACAACGAAGAATATTTTTCTTTTGATCATAAATGAACTTCCTGGTTTGATTGAATTAATTGCGCTGTAAGATTTTCCAGATTCATTCCATCAAATGTTCCTGAGCTCATCATCAGGAAAACTGATTTGCCTTTTGAATATGTCTGAATATCTTTCTGCAAGATAGCAGAATCTGTGTAAACTTTAATATCAGGATTCGAAAAAGCTTTTTTTACCATTTCAGGGGTAATTTCCTTCAGTTTTTTATGTGCTATCGTCTGCGGATTGAAATAAACGATCTTCACATCGGCATCGTCCATACTGCCTGAATATTGCGCAAGAAAATCTTCGTTCAACGAACTGAACGTATGTAATTCCATGCAGGCTATCAGTTTTCTTTCAGGAAATTGTGAACGTACTGCATGTGTAGTTGCTTTTAATTTAGATGGCGAATGCGCGAAGTCTTTGTACACTGCAACATTCTCATTTCTTCCAAGCAATTCAAGTCTGCGGGCAGCACCTTTAAAATCTGCTATTGCATTGTAAAATGTTTTTTTGTCGATGCCGATCTGTTCGCATACATTCCTGGCGCCTTCCAGATTCTGCAGATTATGTTCACCGAAAACTGAAATAGCAATTTTTCCTGAGTCTGTGAGCAGATAAGTTATACCATTCACAATTTCATGCGGAGGAATTGAATACGGAATTTTCTTCGCATGAACAGAACCTGATTCTGCAACTTTTTTTACTTCGCTATCATTGTTGCAATAGATCAACTTTCCGTTTGCAGGAATCTGATCAGCAAAGATCCGGAATTGTTCAACGTACATATCGTAAGTTGGAAAAACGTTGATGTGATCCCAGGCAATTCCGCTTATCAATCCGATCTCTGCTTTGTACAAATGAAATTTCGGTCTGCGATCGACCGGTGAAGAAAGATATTCATCGCCTTCCAATATAATAAGCGGCGCATTACTCAATCGAACCATCGTATCAAATCCTTCCAGCTTTGCTCCTACCATGTAATCGAAATCTTTGTTCAACGACTTTAATACATGCAGGATCATTGCAGTGATGGTCGTCTTGCCGTGCGAACCGCCTATTACTACTCTGGTTTTGTCTTTCGAATGCTCGTATAAATATTCAGGATAAGAATAAACGGGCAGTCCGATCTGCTGAGCTTTCAGCAACTCCGGATTATCGGCACGAGCATGCATACCTAAGATCACGCCATCAAGTTCATTAGAAATTTTTTCCGGAAACCAGCCGATGCTTTGTGGTAAAATTCCGGCAGCAGACAACCTGCTTTTCGATGGCTCATTGATCTCATCATCAGATCCACTAACCTGAAATCCCTTTTGATGTAAAGCCAGCGCCAGATTGTGCATAGCAGCACCACCAATGGCTATGAAATGAATACGTTTTGACATTCAATAAAGGTAGAGATTGTGGAGGTTTTTAGGGACTTTGTTATTGGAGGGATTTGCACAGGTTACTAACAGGAGAAAGGTTCGGTAGGTTAACAGGTTTGCAGGTTGGTGGTTAACCTGCAAACCTGCAACCTTTAACCTGTAACGTCCTTTCTAAATCCGATATAATTTCTACTTTTGAATCTCCAAAATAAATGAAATGAACTTATTCACGATTAACACCGGCTTCTTCAAACTCGATGGCGGCGCTATGTTTGGCGTTGTCCCTAAATCGATGTGGAAAAAGATCAATCCGCCGGATGAAAATAATATGTGCAACTGGGCAATGCGGTGCCTGCTTGTTGAAGATGGCGACCGGCTTATCCTTATTGATAATGGAATTGGGAATAAGCAGGACGATAAATTTTTTGGTTACTATTTTTTGAATGGTGATGATACGCTATCAAAATCACTTGCCACTCTTGGTTTTCATGAAGATGATATTACAGATATGTTTCTGACGCATTTGCATTTTGATCATTGCGGCGGAAGTATCAAATGGAATTCAGCAAAAGATAAACTTGAACCTGCCTTTAAGAATGCAACTTACTGGAGCAATGAGAAGCATTGGGAATGGGCAACAAAACCAAATCCACGGGAGAAAGCGAGTTTTCTGAAAGAGAATATTTTACCGATCCAGGAATCCGGTCAGTTGAAGTTTATCAACGATGGCGACAAATTGACCGACAATTTTAAGGTTCGAACAGTCAGCGGACATACTGAATCGATGATGCTACCGATCATTGATTACAAAGGAAAAAAAATTGCGTATTGCGCTGACCTCATTCCTTCTGCCGGCCATACTCCGGTTCCCTATGTGATGGCGTATGATACAAGACCATTGCTTTCATTGCAGGAGAAAACAGATTTTTTGAATGATGCAGTTAAAGAAAATTACGTTTTGTTTTTTGAACATGATCCGGTCAACGAATGTGGAATTATGGAAATGACAGAGCGTGGACCAAAGCTTAAGGAAACTTTACCGCTTTCGGGTATTTAGTTTTCTTCTTGTAGTTTGAATTTACAAGCATGGAAGTCTTTCCTGAAACAAGATACTTATCGAAAACAAGATTTGAAGAATCGCTCAGATCGAACTCGATGCGGTTCTTTCTGTTCAATTTATAGTATGCATGCATTTCATCTGAAAATTTTCTTGCTCTTAAAGAATCACCCGGATAAAAATACAAGGCTGTACTCTGCCCATTTATTATTTCATATACCGGCTCTTTGAATGATTTGTACTCTATGATTTCTTGTCGTTTACTATTTTCAATTGAAGTTATTGTTTTTGAAATAAGGAATAACATAAAAAATAGTAGTGAAATTCTTAACTTCTGTATGGACTTCTCATAAAAATAAAAGATCATGAACAGAATGATCAGATCCAGTAAAACCATTTCAGCAAAACTCAGATAAAGATCTTCAGTTACAGCAAACGGAAGATCCTTGATTTCTATAGCAAGGAAATTCAGAAATTGAATTATTTTATTCAGACAAAAGCCAAGTTTTACCAGCAGCCATTCAAAGGGAGCAATGAAAAATAAAGCAAGTCCACCGAAAATAGCTATTGTCGAAACCGGAATAATAAGCAGGTTAGCCGGGATAAAATAATTGGGAAACTGATGAAAATAGTAAAGACTGATCGGGAAAGTTGCAAGTTGAGCTGCTATGGAAACAGCTATTAATGACCAGATGCTTGACAAGAACTTGTTACGGATATAAAACCAGTGATTGATCGAAGGATAAATAAAAGCAATGCCTGCAACAGCAAAATAACTGAGCTGGAAACCCGGTTCAAACAGAATCAAGGGATCGAATGCAACGCAGATGACGAGAATCGAAGCAGCCAGAGTATTGTAGATATTTGAATTCCTGTTGATGGACTTGCCGATTAGAATAAATGTAAACATCATCGCTGAACGTATCACTGAGGGTGACATGCCGGTCAGGATGGCATAGAACCAGATGATCAATACCATTGAAATTAAACGCACCAGCCACCAGACTTTTTTATTTTCCATCTTCCTGAACAGAAATGCCAGAGCAGCAAAAACGATTCCGACATGCATTCCACTCACGGAAAGGATGTGCAATGTGCCTGAAGCAGAAAATGCCGCCATGATCTCCTTATTGATCTCGTCATCATATCCAAGTACCAATGCAGATAGCACTGCATACTCTTGTCCGTATATTCCTGCTTTGTGAAAACTGCTCAACAATTGATCACGCAGTGATTTACTTGAATTGAGTAATGAGAAAGAATGATTCTTTGAAAGAATTTTCCAATCGCTTTTAGTCAACCTGCATTGATAAGAGATGCGTTTTATAGCTGCATACTTCTTGAAATTAAACTGTCCGGGATTTAAAGGTTCTTCGATTTCTTTGATCTTATTCGGCATTAAAATCAGATCGCCCACATTTACTTCAGGTGAAATCGAATCGTAATAATAAAAGTATGCTTTGAAATTGGCAGGGAACCATTCTAAACTATCGCAATAGGCAGTAATCATTATTTCTGCGCGCTGCATTTTACCTGCAAGGACAGGAATAGAGATAATCTTCCCGATGACATACTTCGATTCCGCTTTGAAATCATTTTTAACTGAACATGAATCGGATTTCAAAGAATTGAGAATCCAACCAACACAGAAAAAACCTGTTAATAATAGTACAGGATTGATAAACCTGAATTTATATTGATTTTTGTATTGCGTCCGGATCCAGATCTGAAAAATTATCAAAACCGCTACAAGCAATGATATAAAAAATGATTTACTGCCAATATTCTGAAATGAAAGCACAACACCTGCGATAAATGCCGGTAAGACACGGATGAAAGGTGCACTGGAGAAAATGTTCACCAGGCAAAAGTAAACTACATTTTTATGCGAAAAATAAAAAGGAATAACATCCCGCTTTTATGCGACTTATTTTAGTGAAGTCATAAGAAAAAAGCCAAAATCTAAAAGCTAAAATCAAAAAAGAAAAAAGAAAAAAGAAAAAAGAAAAAAATTAAGGAACGAGGGGGCGAGATCTATTTGTAATTTTCAAATTCAAATTGAAATTGTTGATTAATTACTACATATTAGCAATTACTATCTTAGCCGCCTTTTCCGAAGCTCCGCTCCCGCCGAGTTTTGTCCGGAGTTCTGAATAATCTGACAAAAGTTTTTTTCTATGATCAGGAGAAAGGACTTTTTTTAATTCATTAAAAATTGTTGACTCGTTGAGTTCATCCTGAATTAGTTCTTTTACAACTTCTCTATCCATGATAAGATTCACCAGGGAAATATATTTTATGTCAACGATCCGCTTTGCAATATGATAACTGATCTTTCCACCTTTATAACACACTACTTCGGGAATGTTCAACAAAGCAGTTTCTAATGTAGCAGTTCCTGAAGTCACAAGTGCGGCTTGTGAAGCAGATAAAAGTGAATATGTCTCATCGGCAATTACCGGAATGTTTCTATCACCCGTAAAAGATTTGTAATATGTCAGAGGTTGTGATGGCGCAGCAGCAATTACAAACTGATAATCCGGTAGCTTATCTACTACAGTAAGCATTAAAGGCAGGATCTTGCTGATCTCCTGTGTCCTGCTTCCAGGCAACAGGGCTATCATCGGCTTTTCACTTAATCCGAATTTTTTCTTCCACGAATTCACTGCCTGGAGTTTTTCCTTTTGCTGCTCTATTGCATCAAGCAATGGATGTCCGACAAAATCTACATCATAGTCGAACTTTTTGTAAAAATCCTTTTCAAAAGGAAGGATCACCATCATTTTATCGACCACTTTGCGGATCTTTTTAACCCTGGATTGTTTCCATGCCCAGACTTGTGGCGAGATGTAATAAAATACTTTGATCTTATTTTCATGTGCGAATTCTGCGATCCTCAGATTAAATCCGGGATAGTCGACAAGAATTATTGCATCAGGTTTAAACTTCAGAATATCTTCTTTGCAGAATGAAATATTCCTTAAGATGGTCCGCAGGTTCATGATCACTTCTGCAAAACCCATAAAAGCCAGATCACGATAATGCTTAACGATCTCTGCTCCTTGTTCCTGAATCAGTTCACCACCCCACGCTCTGACATTAGCCTGCGAGTCGATTTTTTTCAACTCACGGAGCAGATTCGAACCATGGAGGTCACCTGAAGCTTCGCCGGCGATGAGATAGTATTTCATTTTAGTGCCATGATTATTAAAACTACGAAAACATAAATGAAACTTGCGCCAATTATTCCCTGTGCAACTCTTTCTTTCCTGCTATTCAGAAAAAGATAAAATACAGGAAGGTTAGCAATTACCGATAAACTGATGACGTGTGTGAGTACGCTTCCTTTTCTGTAAAATACCAATGAATCGATGATCGTCCGATCGGGGTAATTTATCAATGAAAATACCGAAAACGCAATTGCAGGCGCCAGAAGTCCGATGATAAAACCTGTAACAATATGATCTGAATATTTATTCATTAGGAATTTCTCATTTTTTGATAGAAGAAAAAATAAGTGAATACTGCTAAGGCGACAATGAAAAAATATCCTTTGCCTATCTTCTCTTTTTCGAAATTGACCATTATGATCCGGAAGAGAATGATTGAGAACATGAGAGATATTAGTTGTACAGCCGGTGGCGGATACAGATATTGATCCCCTTTGTAACTTACATATAAAGTTCTGATACCTTCAGCGGCAAAATAAGTTGCAGGCAAAACAATAAATGCAAGTATTACTCCGGTCAGGTAATTATCTTTTAACCTATCCTTTAACTTCATAATCTAATTCATTGAGGAAAGGAATTGCATGATGTGCCGTGAAATCAAATTGAACCGGCACTACTGAAATATAACCGTTTGCCAAAGCCCATTCATCTGTATCCTGACCTTTGTCGTGATTATTGAATTTTCCTGTCAGCCAGTAATATTTTCTTTTGTTCGGGTCCAGACGCTCATCGAACTCTTCTTCCCATTTAGCCATTGCCTGCCGACAAACTTTCACACCTTTGATCTCTCCTGCAGGCAGATCAGGAATATTTACATTGATAAGTGTACCTTGAGGTAAACCATGTTCTAAAATATTTTGCGCGATCTTTCTGATGTATTTTTTACTGGATTCAAAATTTGCATCCAGAGAATGGTTCAGCAGAGAAAATCCAGCGCTTGGAATACCTTCAATTGCACCTTCCATTGCTGCAGACATTGTTCCTGAATAGATCACATTGATCGAAGAGTTAGAGCCATGGTTAATTCCTGAGACACATAGGTCAGGCTGACGATGTAGGATCTTATCTATAGCAAGCTTTACACAATCAACCGGTGTTCCGGAACATTGATACCAGTTCTCACCATGTACTTCAACTTTATCGAGGCGAAGCAGATTATTGATCGTTATTGCATGACCCATTCCGGATTGCGGACTGTCGGGTGCAACAACAAATACATCACCCAGATCTTTTACAGCATCTACTAAGGCATGTAGTCCGGGAGCGGTAATTCCGTCATCATTCGTAACAAGTATAACGGGACGTTCGGTTTTTGACATTCAACAAGATTTTTGGCAAAAGTAACGAAAACCTTAGACAGAAAACGAAGATTTGAAGTTACTATTAAAATAAAAAGCCCCGCAATTGCAGGGCTTTTTAACACATAATCTAATCACAAATTAGATTAACCACACACACTATTATGAAATCTTTATTTCATGAGCAGCTTTTTGTTTTGCTTCTTCCTTTTTAGGAATTGAAAGTTTCAACACACCGTTTGTGTATTCAGCGGTAATACTTTCTGCCTGCACATGCTCAGGTAATGTAAAGCTTCTGCTGAATGATGAATAAGAAAATTCTTTTCTTGTAAAACGAGATGTTTCATCTTTCACTTCGCTTTTCTTTTCAGCACTGATCGACAGCACACCATTTTCCACTTCTACTTTAAAATCAGATTTTTCAAGTCCGGGTACTGCTAATTCTACATTGAATTTATCAGCTGTTTCACTGATATTTACTGCCGGAGCAGATTTGAAAAAGTTTTTGTTGATCAATTCATCATTGATGAAGTTACTGAAAAAATCACCGATGAAAGATGGTGTTGATGTTTGACGGTCTAAGCCTTTGTTTTTAAATTGAACTAGTGTCATTTTATTTTCCTCCTGTTTTTTTATTGGTTTAACTAAGATGTAAACCGAAGGTCAAGTTATGTACCAAAAAAAAGTGCAGACAACTTGTCCGCACTTATTAATTCTTAAAGTCAAATCGTCAGACTAAAAATATTCTGCCGGAAATTCTGACATATTTTATTTCAATTCGGCTCTGAAATTTTTCAATTCCTGCTGGAATGTTAATTCAGTCATACTGTTATCGTTTTTAAAATAAAAGACTCCGCCCCAATTGTAAACTACTTTCTGATAGTTTAAAGCACTACCGTCTTTTTTCACAACGGTACGATAAATCGTTCTGTTATTTTCTTGTATTGTTTCATCAGTTACAGCTTCTTTATAATCAGATTCAATTATTTTAGGGACTGATGCTGCGACCGGGGCGGGTTTATCTTCTGTTTTGTTTGGAGCTTTTCCAAGCATTTTTTTCTTCGCTTCGATTTCAGCATACGCCTTTGCCTGACGATCGGCAATTTCTTTATCCTGAAGAGCTTTATTCGCAGCAGAAATTGAATCCTGACGATTCTTTTCAGCTAATGCAAGGCTTGCTTTTTCCTGGTCAGCTTTAGCCTTGGCCTCTGCTTCAGCTTTCACTTTAGCATCTGCATCTGCTTTTTGTTGTGCCAGAGCTGCTGCTGCTAATGAATCTTTACGATTTTTTTCTTTCAATACTTCAGCTTGTTTAGCTTCAGCATCGGCCTTTGCTTTTGCATCTGCATCTGCTTTCAATTTCGCATCTGCAAGTTCTTTTGCACGTGCTGCTTCTATTGCATACTTTACGAGCATTTTCAGCAGCAAGGGCATCTGCATCTGCTTTTGCTTTTGCAGCAGCATCTGCTTTCTCTTTTGCAAGAGCTTCGGCTTTTAATCGTGCTGCTTCAGCAAGTGCAATTGAATCTTGTTTTTCTTTTTCCTTGGCAGCAGCTAGTTCCTGCTGACGAGCAGCTTCTGCTGTTGCTCTGGCAATTGAATCCTGTCGTTCTTTTTCTTTTGCTTCTGCTAATGACTGTGCTTTTGCATTGGCCATTTCAGTACTGTCGCGTTTATTTTTTTCACGTTCAGCTAAAGAAGCTGCGGCTGCAGCATTTGCATTAGCGCGGACAATTGAATCCTGACGGTTTTTTTCTTTCTCTGCATTGATACGGTCTTGCTCAGCTTTCTGTGCCATTAATTCCGCTTCACGAGATTTTGTTTTGGCTAAGGAGTCGTTCCAGACTTTATTCAATGAATCCAGACGTGCTCTTTCCTGTTGTTTATTGATATCGTCAGCAATCTTTCTTGCTGCTTCCTGTTCTCCTAAAATTTGTTTGCTATAATTCTGGTCATACTCAAAATCTTCGTAAGTCACATTGTATGAAAATTTAGCAACTGCTTTGTTCATTGCTTTTTCCTGAGAAACTCCGGCTATATCTGCGAAGAGATCAATATTAAATTCTTTCTGAAAAATAATATCCAATTGATCACCGGGGACAGTTGTATTGAATTCAACAACCTTTGTAACCAATCCATTTTTCATGAATTTTATGGAGTAATTTTTCTGAAGATCAAGATTGAATGTAAAATTTCCATTGTCTTTAGAAGCTACAGTCTGAGATGCAGCACCGGGAGCAACAATTTGAATAGAAACGCCTGATTCAGGTTTATTATCCTTCCGGATCTTACCTGTGATCTGCAAATACCCTGATTTTTGTGCTATTGAACTGATAGAAGCTGTTAAAAGGAGAGCCAGTATCAAATAGCACTTTTTAAATTGTTTTTTACTGAATAAATTCATCATTATAGTTAAACGGGGTTGAATTTCTTTTATTGGAACTTATAATTTACTCTTAAAACTGGTTTTTGTTCTGTAATCAGGTGTGAAAAATCTCATTTGCTATTTTAAACGAATTCTCCCATTCTTTCTCACTCAAATTCAGTGCCGAAATTCCACCAAAAAAGGATACAAGATTTTCGGTGGCCAGATTACCTACCAGATCATTTTTCGCCATTGGACAACCACCAATTCCTTTCAATGCAGAATCAAATCTGACGCAGCCACTTTGTCGGGCGGCATCGACTTTCTCAAACCATGTCAAAGAATCTGAATGCAGATGTGCCCCGAATTCAACATCCGGAAATTCGGGAATAAGGTGCGAAAAAAGATAGGTTATATTTTCACGAGTGCTTACTCCAACAGTATCAGACAGTGCAATTATTCTGATCCCTTCATCGTGCAATTTGTTTACCCAATGAATGACAATATCTTTATTCCACTCTTCTCCATATGGATTTCCAAATCCCATGGAGATATAGATCACTAATTCCTTTCCGGAATTTTTACAAATCTGTTGAATTTCCCGAACTCTTTCAAGCGATTCTTCAATCGTTGAATTGGTATTTAATCTTTGAAACTCTTCACTGACTGAAAATGGAAATCCAAGATAACTGATTTCTTTATAGTGCGAAGCCTCTTCTGCGCCTCTTACATTAGCCACAATAGCCAATAGTTTTGTTTTCGTTTTAGAAAGATCCAGACCGGCCAGAACTTCTTTTGTATCTCTTAATTGCGGAATCGCTTTGGCGGAAACGAATGATCCAAAGTCAAGCGTATCAAAACCTACCATGAGCAGTGAATTCAGCTACCTGATCTTTGTTTCTGTTGGAATCCATTCATCCCAGCCTTGCATAGCGTCACGGGGACATTCAACGAGTTTGATTTTCCTTTCCATCTTTATCGGACAGCAACACCTTTTGCTTCAAACACCAACTCCAGTTCAGGTTTCGTAATTGCTGCAATTTCTTCCGGACCGGCACCTTCATCTTTTGCATAGTCCTGAAGCTTTTCAACTGACAAAGTATCATAATGCGCCTGACCAGCGATAAAAGCGAATTTACCTTCTATATTTTCAGTGACTGTAAAAGAGTGATCACTCATTCTGACCATTAGAGGTTCATCTTCTCCAAGGTCCAGCTTTAGCCAACACCCTTCAGCTTTACAGACATTTACAATTTTGCCGGAAATAGTGGTATTCAAAGTTGCCTGGTCACCCATTGAATTGGCAAGTTCGGTTGCGGGAATGGCTTTGGTTGTATCAACTGCCCCGCCGAAGTTTTGTACAGAATTATTGTCCGATCCACAACCGGAGAGAATTACAAAAACTGCCAAAATAGCAGAAAAACTAACATTTTTTATATTCATTCAAGGGAGATTTGAGGTGTTAAAGTTAAAAATAAATCATCGTCCGAAACATGAGGAGGTCATAAATGTTTGGCGGATGACATCTCTGGAATATTTGCCCTTACATTATAAACTGTTGCAGGTTTCAAGTTACAGGTTTCAGGTTGCCAACCTGCAACCTGAAACCTGTCAACCAATCTGACCCGTTTTTAACAATCGTTGGCTTAAAAGAACCCGAAATTCCTTAAAAAGTCTTGCCAAATTGGTAAAAAAATATAATTTTGCGACCTCTTAAAAAATCACAGGTCAGAAAATGGCAGAAAATCAACAGGAACAGGACTTTGTAGTTGCAGATGCAATTGGAAAGACTGAAAGTTTCATCACTCAAAACAAAAAAAGTCTGGGAATTATTTTCGGGGCTGTATTGGTAGCAATTGGTGGATATATCTTTTACCAGAATGTATATGTAGCTAACAAAGAAAAGGAAGCTCAGGAAGTTCTTTTCCATGCTGAACAATATCTTTTTGCAGATTCATTGAAGCTTGCTATTAATGGTGACGGAAAAAATCCGGGACTGGAAGAGATCGTAAACGATTACAGTGTTAGTCAATCAGGTAATCTTGCCCGCTATTATTTAGGTATGGCTTATTTAAAAAATAAGGAATACGACAAAGCGATAGAAGCACTAAAAAGTTACGATGCTAAGGATGAAATGACAGGTTCATTAGTTGCCGGAGCCATTGGTGATGCATATTCAGAATTGAAAAATGTTGATGAAGCAATTTCTTTCTATGAAAAAGCTTCTAAAGATCATCCGAATTCTTTCTCTACTCCTATCATGCTTATGAAATTAGGAATTGCAAATGAAGTAAAAGGAAACTGGGATGGCGCTAAATCTGCTTACGAAAAAATAAAGAAAGACTATCCAAGTTCTAATGAAGGAACGCAGGTTGAGAAATACATTGCACGCGCGGATGCGATGATGGCGAAATAATTAATAATGAATAATTAATAATGAATAATGAAGCCGGGTTTTTTATCCGGCTTTCTTTTTTAAAACACACTATGTCTTCAGCGCAACAAAATTTATCTACGGTAAAGGATCTTCCGAATGGTGAAGGACTACGGTTCAGTATAGTTGTTTCCGAATGGAATGAGGAGATCACAGGATCGTTATACGATGCTTGTCATCAGACTCTATTAGCTGCCGGATGTAAGCAAGAAGATATCATCCGCACCAACGTTCCCGGAAGCTTCGAATTACCTTTAGGCGCTAAACGTGCACTTGATTCAGCGAGATTTGATGGAGTGATCTGTCTTGGTTGTGTGATACAAGGAGACACACGACATTTCGATTTTATCTGTGATGCAGTTGCAAATGGAATTATGCGTCTCAATCTCGATCATAAAATACCGGTGATCTTCGGAGTACTTACTCCTGAAAATATGCAACAAGCCATTGATCGCGCCGGTGGAAAACATGGAAACAAAGGAGTTGAAGCAGCTATGACGGCTTTGAAAATGGCACGAATGGATGGGGATCGGAAAAGGGTTGCAGGTTTTTCTTCTTAGTTTAAAAATTTAAGTTCAAGGTTCAAAGTTCAATTTTCAAGGTAAAAGGTTGCCACGAACTTTGAACTTTGAAGATAAAACTAATTTATAATAAACCCTTTTTCCCCTATAATACCTTTCTCATTTCTTACTCTCAAAAAATAATTCCCCGACTGCAAATTATACTTTTCAAGATCAATCTTTTTGATCGTTAATTCACCGGTTGTATTTTTTTCTTCTTGTTCTGATGTGATAAGAGTACCTGATGCAGAATATATTTCAATGAAAAAATTTCCTTTGGATAACACATTGTATTTTACAAAGAGTTCTTTCGAAACAGGATTTGGAAACAATGTGATCTCTGATATAGCTGATGTAATTTCAGAAGTCGCTGTTGTCTGCATAGAATCCAGGTAAGAAATTCCTGTAACGATACCACCTACAGCTGTATTGACCTGAAGAACAGGGACACCTTTTCCGGGTGACAACCATTTATATTCAACTGTTTCAATGGGAGGTGTTGCAAATCCAAAGCCTAATGAATCGATGTAGAAACTATCTACTTCAACTATAGTCGACATCACTCTCAATGCATCGAAGGTTCCATAAGGTGTTGTAACTGTTCCCCAGCCATCAACTAAATTAGAGCGGGTCTTTTCTACACTGTAATAAATTCCCAGTGTTGTTGTGAGATCAAGAGTATAGCCTGAAAGCGAAACATTCGTGGAATTGTATGTGAGTGGAAACTGGTAAATAATATCTTTTGGAGTAAAAGCAATTGGCAATGGAGCTCCGTTTACAATAGCACCGTATCCCGGTTGTGCAAATGATGCAGAACTGTTATAGAAAAAATCCCAAACATCACTGACGTTCACCTGACCTGCAGAAAAACTATTGCCATGACGACATTGATTAGAACGATTCGGATTAAAGCCATTGTCGATGAAATACAAAGATAGCAATGAACCTGTTGAAGCTTCATCGAAGATCGTATCGATTGTTTGTGATGAAGATGTCAGTAAGGAATAATCCCAAACATAATTTGCACCCGTCAAAGCCGGATCCATTCCGCTGAAAGCAGTACCTGTAGATATAACAAATTGATCTCCGGAATTTGTTAAATCTGATGAGTTAATGGTTATCTGGCCATTTGAAATTGTTGTAATAGTTATCAGAACAATTATTGTAAGTATATTTTTCATGTCGAATTTTTGAAGATTACAAATATAGAAGAATTGATGGGATAGGCAAATGTAGCATAGGAGAAAAAAAAAATCACTAACTCTTTTTTAGTTTAAAAACTACTTTATGTTCTCCCTTTTTTTCTCCTTTTTCTCCGTGTTAAACTTTTTCAAACTATCTTTACACTATGAAAAATCCAATTTATATCAATAAAATTACATTGCTTTTGGTTCTTGGTTTTGCTTTTGCATTTCAATCCTGCAAAAAGAAAACTGACGAAGAACCGGTTGCACCGACTTATAATCTTGTGTTCAAGTATCACTTTGACAGCACTCAGGTTCGTCTGAATAACTTCGGACAGCCAACAGGAGTTCCTGCAGGACATGGCGCTCAATCGCCGCGATTCAATTTGATGAGCTCCCACTACATCGAACTAGCCCCGGATAGTCTGACTTTGCTTGGGAATGGCGAAATACTTTACCGCGCACCTGAAACTTCTATCGGGGGAAGTCCGGCAATTGATTTTTCACAATCTGTAAAGGCCGGCGAAGGACAATCGTTTTTTACTATCCCTTTGAAGAGTCTGCAGGCAGGAACCTATAAATGGCTGCGTATTTCTCTGGCCTATCAGAATTATGATATTCGTTTACGTGCTGCAGGATTTGATCTGAATGGTACACTGGCATCATTTATCGGATTCAACACCTACATCACCAGCTTTGCTCCACGTGATTCCAATGTGGTTGTGAATGGAAACAGGTTACAAGGATACTGGGCATTTGAAATCGACACGTTAGGATTCACTAACGTATATACAGGACAGGCAACAGGAACAACAGTTCCGAATCCACTGAGTTTGACCTCGCCTGTCCCTGCCGGTTCTTGCGTTGTAACAGGAGCTTTTGATCAACCATTAGTGATCACAGGAAATGAAACAAAAGATATTGTCATCAATGTTTCGCTTTCAGTAAATAATAGTTTTGAATGGATCGACGTTGCCGGTGATAACGTTTACGAACCTGCGGTTGATGCTGTGGTGGATATGGGGGTGCGCGGTGTAATTCCGTATGTGCTTTACTAGTAGTACATGCTATAAATTTACTCTTAAACTTAGACTTACTCTAAAATCAGTGTAAGTATAAATTTAAGTTTACAGTGGGTTTAAGTGTAAGTTTAAGAGTAAGTCTATAGAAAAAAACTAACTACCTTCCCACCATCACCTCAAACTTATTGATCGCCGAACGGTTCACAGCAGTCAGCGGTAAGCGAACATGTTCCGAGCAAATTCCCATCGCTGTCATAAGTCCTTTGACACCGGAAGGATTTCCATCTATGAAAATTGCATGCATGATCTCTAAAAGTTTATAGTGCAGTTTTCTTGATTTCTCGAAATTGCCATCAAGTGCTATCCGGATCATTTCAGAAAAATCTTTTGGGTAAGCATTTGAAATTACTGAAATCACACCATCTGCACCACAGGCGATCATTGGAAGCGAGATCACATCATCACCGCTGATCACAAGAAAATCTTTTGGTTTATTTTTGATGATCTTCATTGCTTTCTCAAGATTTCCGGATGCTTCTTTAATACCTATGATATTTTTGACTTCGTTTGCTAATTGCAAGGTCGTGTCAGCATCCATATTACTACCTGTTCTTGATGGAACATTATAGAGGATCAATGGAACCGGACATGCATTACCGATCATCTTGTAATGCTGTATTATTCCCCTTTGTGAAGGTCGATTGTAATAAGGAGAAACTGAAAGTACAGCATCAATACCATCAAAGTCGAATTCTTCCATTGTATTGAGAATTTCCTGAGTATTATTTCCTCCTAATCCAAGCACAACAGGTATGCGTTTTTCATTTATTTCTAAAACAAAATCTACAATTGCTCTTTTTTCATTTTCAGTTAAAGTTGCTGCTTCACCGGTTGTACCAAGTGGTACCAGGTATTCAACCTTGCCGTCAATACATCTTTCAATTATTTTTCTGAACGATTTGAAATCGATACTACCGTCTTTATGAAAAGGTGTAACCAATGCAACTCCTGTTCCCTTTAGTTTATTCAGATTCATTCTGCTTTTTTTAATTGTTTCAAGAAATGTTCGATCTCATCTATTACCACTTTCATTGCCGGTTCTCCTTTTATCTGAACCATCATATCATACGAATCAGTGGCATTACGTAAATATCTGCCAACCCGGAACCGGGCATGCGACATGGCAGCGATATATTGCAAAGGAAAACATTTCCCTGAATTAAGATTAATTAATATGTCGAATTTCTCTTTGATAAAATTCTGTACTATTGGATTTACCGGAATCATTTTAAAGTTAAGGTCCTTTCTTGTGAAAAAATCAAGACCATATTGTGCATACTGTGAAGCCGGCAAAACTTTTTTATCGACATAACCCATAGCAAGAATATCTTTTTTCAAATTACCTCTTACATTTTTGACATAAGCTTTTACGACTTCATAGTCCTTTTCATCGGTAGCATCATACAGTAAACCGATCTTTCCGGCTTCATTAAATCCAACAACATCTCTTTTGAACTGAACTTTTTTCAATTCCTTCATGAAATGCATATGCCCTAATTTCGCCCTGATTGCTTTTCTTAATTTCATTTACTGTTTAGCATTTTTTCAAAATCATTTTCGGAAATAACTTTTACATTCAACTTCTGAGCTTTTTCAAGTTTGGAGTCACCGGCTTTTTCACCTGCTAACAAAAATGTAGTCTTAGCAGATACTCCACTTTGATTTTTTCCGCCATGTTGCTCAATAACAACTTTTATTTCATCCCGGCTGAAATTACTGAAAGTCCCCGAAACAACAAATGACATTCCATCAAATTTACTGCTTAATCTGGCCGGCATTCTGTCCAAAGCAATTTCCATATTTAAGCCTGCTTTTTCCAGATCCTTTACCAGATTAATATTAGCTTTAATACTGAAAAAGTCAACAATACTTGAAGCAATTTTATCGCCGATTTCTTCAGCACCGATCAGTTCTTCTGCTTTTGCATTTCTGATTGCCTCGATCGACTTAAAATGCAGTGCAAGTTTTTTTGCCACAGTTTCGCCGACATATCTGATTCCGATGGCATACAAAACTCTTTCAAAAGGTACAGATTTCGACTCTTCAATTCCATTCAGAATTTTCTGCACCGATTTTTCCTGCAGACTGATCTTTTTCGATTTTCCGCCATCTTCACTGTCAATTATCTTCTCAAGACCGATCAGATCATCGTACTTCAGTTTATACAGATCAGCCGGAGTATGTATAAGATCATTGTCTAAGAGCATTTCAATCTTACCTTCACCAAGGCTATCGATATTCATTGCACGACGACTGATAAAATGTTCGATGCGACCTTTGATCTGCGGTGGACATCCGGTAATATTCAGACAGTAATGTTGAGCTTCTCCTTCTTTCCTTTCCAGTTTAGTACCACAAACCGGACATTTCTTAATGTAGATAACCGGTTCTGAATTTTTTTTTCTCTTCTTAAGATCTACTCCTGTAATTTTAGGAATGACTTCTCCACCTTTTTCTACAAAAACTGTGTCGCCAATTCGCAAGTCAAGTTTTTCTATCTGATCAGCATTGTGCAATGTTGCACGACGAACTGTTGAACCTGCAAGAAATACTGCTTTCAGATTTGCAACCGGAGTAATTGCTCCTGTTCTGCCAACCTGATAGGTTATATCTTCAAGAACTGTCGATACACTTTCAGATTTGAATTTATATGCAATTGCCCAGCGCGGTGATTTTGCAGTGAAGCCAAGTTCATTTTGCTGATCAATGGAATTTATTTTAATTACAACTCCATCTGTATCGTAAGGCAGATCAAAACGCGCAGTATTCCATTTTTCTAAAAATGCAATTACATCATCGATAGTTTTACACTTTTTTGTATGCTCGCTGATTTTAAAACCCCAGGTTTGAGCGGCTTTTAATGCATCCAAGTGGGTGGTGTACGACATCTTTCCATAAATAGCTTACGCCATCAAATTTTAATTCACACACATATTCATATTCATGATCCAGACCTTTACGGATCCGTTCATCAAATTCACGCAGATCATCTTCAGAATAAGTATTTCCAAGAGAAAGCATCGGATATTTATGCTTTACTGATTTAAATTCTTTTGTAATAGCCCCACCTACTCTTTGCGATGGAGAATCTTCTGATGCGTATTCCGGATTTTCTTTCTCCAGTCTGATCAGTTCTTCAAGCATCATATCAAAATCATAATCTGACAAAGATGGATTAGCCTGAACGTAATATTTATGATTATGCTCTTCGATCTCTTTTCGCAATTGTTCGATGCGACGAAAAACTTTTGATTCACTCATAATTTAAAGAGAATAATTACCGGTAATTTTATTTCCGGTAAATTTTAGAATTGAATTAACAGCTGTAAATGTAATAAAATCATTTCAGCCGAAAATAATACTATGGATTTGTTGCAGAGATCATCCTGAAACGATCATTAAGATCTTTTTTCACTCTAATCTCATGAAAACCTTGTAGTTCTAATAGTTCAGCCGTTTCATTACTCAACTTTTCATTGATTTCAAGGTAAATTTTTCCGGACTTCTTTAATGATTTTTTTGCCAGAATTGCCAGTCGTTTATAAAAGATCAATGGATCATCATCTGATACAAAAAGCGCCAGATGTGGTTCGTAATCGATGACATTCGATTTCATTTCTATAACTTCACTTGCTTTGACATATGGCGGATTGCTCACAATAATATCTATGTCCGTTTGAATTAAATCTGTTTTAAGAATATCAGATTGAAGAAATTCAATTTCAAGCAAATTTGTTAAAGCATTTTCAGAAGCAACCAATAGAGCTTTCTCAGAAATATCAATTGCAATCACCTGAGAATTGATGATGCTTTTTTTTTAATCCCAATGCAATACAACCACTACCTGTACACAGATCTAAGATCAACGGATTCTGTTTCTTATTTTCTTTGACAATCCAATCTACAAGTTCCTCTGTTTCCTGTCGTGGAATCAAAACATCGGGAGTTACTTTCAATTTCATTCCGGCAAACCATGAAAATCCTAAAATGTATTGAACAGGTTCATTCTTAATAAGCCGCTTTGTAATCTCTTCGAATTGGTTTAAAATTTCTTTTGAAAGAGCAAGATCTCCTTTCATTCTAAGATCTATCTTACTCAATCCTGTTAATGCCTCAAAAATTGTCGCAATGATCTGGTCCCTTTCTTCGATTGAATAAAGGACGCCCAATTCTTTCTTAAATTTTTCAATAGATGCAATAACAGTCATGTCAGCTTTAAAAGCAAGCTGAAAAATACAATTTATTATCTGATAACAGACCTAGTCGTTATCTCCTAAACTGTAAAAATTATTCTCTTCATCTTCACTACCGATATCTTCAGCAGCATCATCTAATTCAGAGCCGGGAACATCCAGATCAGTGCCAATTGAGTTTGTGAAGAAATCTTTTTCCTCAGGAACTTCATTGTCTGAATATTCGATACTTTGTTTTTTCATAGAAGTGTTTTCCGGATCAATGTCCGATTCTTCCTTGAATTTGTTGTAAACATCCTGGCTTTTTGGATATGCAGGATAACCCGGAAGTTCGCCATCAGCATTTAATTCCGATGGATTTTGATTGTCGGTTTTTTTACTTAGATCTTTCATGGTAGATGTTTTTCATTTTCTATTAAAAAACAATACCAATTGGCGTAGTATTTCCATTTGAAATAAAAACGAAGTATAAGACAAGAGTTCACAATATATGACAATTGCGAAATTGTTAATTTTCCCGACAAGGCAAGGCGCGCCCCGGGGATTAAATTTGAATCGCCCAAATTAGAAACTGATACTGATGATGATAAATTTTCTGAATTGAGGCTGCCGAAGCCCGCCCCCTGCAAGTTTATTCCCCATGATTTTTCCAACTTTCTTGACATGAGATTATTTATAAAAAAATATTTTTTTGCAAATCAGCCTATAATGCCGTCAGCTAAAGCTTAAAGTCAATTGGTTTAGGCGAATGATGCATTCGCTGTTAATTTATAGATTATTAGGCCCGTTAGGGCCCTACTCTTGGTAACTCGGAGACTTGACAAGAGCGCCAAGCCCGATTAGGGGCGCACTCTTTAAACACACAGCTTTTTTCGGGAACGAAAGCATACTGTGCTTACCTTCCAGATAATGTAACATCAAAAATTGAATCGTTTGTATAAAAATAAATCGTTCGTCAAAATCAACCTCAAAGAGTTGAAGAAACTTTCGGTACTCAGTGAAGGAGATTTTCTTATGATGTTCTTTTTGGTTTTGAATATATTTAATCACATTCATCAAATCGGGTTTACTATAAGAAAAGGCTCCATATCCACCTTGCCAATGAAATCTATCTTTCATAAATCCACGTTTATTTATCCACTTATGCTGGAACTTCTAGGCAGTTGAATTAATGGACACATGCATTGTGTTTAAAGAGTGCGCCCCTAAAGGGGCTTGACTTTCTCGTGTAGTCTAGTGTTACCAAAAGTATGGCCCTAACGGGCCTAGGCTTGCCCTCTAGTCGAGAATTACAAACTGTACTGCAATAACAGACCTGTCACTTCTAAATTCAATTACTTATTAAGAATTCTTGAGTGTAAAAAAAATGACATTGAGTTAAAAAAGCGGGCCATAAAGTTAGCGACCTCACACTTAATTAATATACGAATAAATATAATTAAGTTGACGCCTATGCTATAGTTATCGGTATTGTGATAAATTCTAGTGGTCTTAGTGTTTAATTTTATTCCACATAAAGTTTCATCAACACTCTACCTAGTTCTTAGGAATTCGCTTCAACGTCTCCAAAAAATAACCCCAAAATTTCTGTACAGAACTGATCTGAACTTTCTCATCAGGTGAATGGGCACCATGAATATTCGGACCAAAAGAGATCATTTGCATTCCGGGATAATTTGCTCCGAGAATACCACACTCAAGTCCGGCATGACATGCATTAACTAATGCTTCACCCTTATACATCTCTTTATAAAGGTCATTCATGATCTTTATAATTGGAGCATCCGGGTTTGGTGTCCATCCGGGATATGAACCTTTGAATTCTACTTTAGCACCTATTAATTCGAAAGTATGGCGTAATGTATTTGCAAGATCCATCTTTTCGCTGTCGACAGAACTTCTTGTCAGACATTGAATAGAATATTCACCTTCATTTACAACTACCCGTGCAAGGTTATTGGATGTCTGAACCAGATGTTCTATATCCGGACTCATCCGATATATACCATTGGCGCAGGCATACAAACTTTTCATCAACTTCAACTGAAAGCCTTTTTGCAAAACTCTCTTTTTTATTTCCAGAGGTTTAGCAGTAACAGAGAAATTAGGATCAGTTGTTTTATATTCAAATTCCAGTTCATCGGAAATTTTTCTGATGAAAATTTCAAAATCATTTATCTTACTTTCTTCTAATGCAATTTCTGCAACCGATTCTCTCGGAATTGCATTACGTAAACTTCCACCATCAATAGTTGCAATCTGAAAACCGAATTTTTCAAAAGCTGAAAGCAAAACACGGTTCATGATCTTATTGGAATTACCACGACCTTTGTAGATATCCATTCCTGAATGTCCGCCGGTCAAACCTTTCACATATATTCCATAAAACACACTGTTGGGCGGCGCAGCTTCATGAGTAAAACTACCGGTTGCAGTTACATCTATACCTCCGGCACATCCTATTGTCAGTTCTTTATCATCTTCTGTATCCAGATTCAAAAGGATCTTTCCTTTTAATACACCTGCTTTCAAATTCAATGCACCTGTCATTCCGGTCTCTTCATCGATTGTAAACAAAGCTTCTATAGCAGGATGTTCTATTGTCGTAGAAGCCAGAACTGTCATGATAGATGCAACTCCGATTCCATTATCCGCTCCAAGCGTCGTTCCATTTGCTTTCACCCAATCCCCATCAACAAGCATTTCTATTCCCTGGGTATTGAAATCAAATTTCGTATTGGCATTTTTCTGATGAACCATGTCGAGGTGACTTTGCAGCACAATTGTCTGCCGGTTTTCCATTCCTTTAGATGCCGGTTTTTTGATGATCACATTTCCTACATCATCTTTTGTAGTTTCTAATCCCACCTTCTTTCCAAACTGCATCATGAATTCGATAATCCGTTCTTCTTTTTTCGAAGGACGAGGAACAGCATTTATTTCTGAGAAATTAGTCCAGAGCTCTTTCGGCTCCAGGGATGTTATTGATTTTGACATATTTTTTAATTGAAGTATAAGGAGGTAATAGATCGTAATTCGAGTTTCGACGACTTTGATCAAAGTTGATGGAATTACGATTCTCGAAGTACAATCTTGAAACCGGAGTAAAGGTATTCATTTTCCAATTGATTGTTAAACACGAAAATTCTTTACCTTGCTGCTGCCTTTTATGACGGAAAAAAAATATTTACATCGTTGTTTTCAACTTGCACTCAATGGAATAGGTAATGTAGCTCCTAATCCGATGGTAGGTGCAGTAATCGTTTATGAAGATGCAATTATCGGTGAAGGATTTCATCAGAAATATGGCCAGGCGCATGCAGAGGTGAATGCAATTAGTAATGCCATAGAAAATGGCTTTGAAAATTTGCTTTCGAAATCCACAATTTATGTAAACCTTGAACCATGTTCACATTACGGGAAAACGCCTCCTTGCTGTGATCTGATCATTAAACATCGTTTTAAAAAAGTTGTGATCAGTAATCAGGATCCATTTCCGGAAGTTGCAGGAAATGGAATTCGGAAAATGATGGAAGCAGGAATAGATGTTGCGACATCTGTTTTAGAATTGGAAGGTCGCGTGGTCAATAAACGTTTCTTTACTTTTTATGAAAAGAAACGACCCTACATCATTCTGAAATTTGCTCAATCGACTGACGGATTTATTGCACCTGAAAACCCGGACCCGGAAAACCGGAAAATCAGCAATGAATTAAGTAACAAGCTTGTTCATCAATGGCGAAGTGAAGAAAGTGCTATTCTTGTCGGAACTAGAACTGCTTCAATCGACAATCCTGCACTAACAGTAAGAAATTATTCCGGAAAAAATCCGGTTAGAATGGTCATTGACAAAGAATGTAAATTGCCCTTGACAAATTCTATATTTAATAATGAAGCGCAAACTTTGATCTTCAATGATAAAAAAAATCAAGTACTTGAAAATCTTGAATTCATTAAAATTGATTTTAACATAGAAATTCTAAATCAGATCAATCAAATTGCATTTGATAAAAAAATATTATCTATTCTTGTTGAAGGTGGAAGTAAAATTCATCAACAATATATTGATATGTCACTTTGGGATGAAATCCGGACCATCACTGCTCCACTTGAATTAATTAGCGGTACAAAATCTGCATCATTCACAGGGAATTTAAAAGACAAATTTCATCTCGGAAAAGATCTTATCAAAATCTTCACTCTAAACTCTTAATATTTTACATTATATATATGTATAAACTCAAACAATTGGAATTACTGAAAACACTTTGCGCAATTCATTCACCATCAGGGAATGAGGACAATATACATTCATTTCTGTTGAATTATATCAATGAAAATTCAAAAACATGGAAGGTCAGGCCGGAAATTTTTTCAGGCGATGATTTTCAGAATTGCATTGTATTGGTCTTTGGAAAACCGCGTACTGCAGTTTATGCTCATATTGATAACATTGGATTTACAGTTCGTTATGGAAATCAGATCGTAAAAGTTGGCGGACCGAAAACGGAAGATGGTTATTTGCTGACAGGTAAAGATGATGAAGGTGAAATTGAATGTACACTTAGAAAAAGTGAAGAAGGTGAGCTGACTTATCAATATTACCGGGAGATCGAAAGAGGAACTGATCTTTCATTCAAACACAAATGGCGGGAGGATGAAGAAAGTGTTCAATGTTGTTATATGGATAACCGGCTGGGTGTGTGGAATGCTTTGCAACTTTGTGAAACCATTACAGATGGTGCAATTGTATTCTCATGCTGGGAAGAGCATGGTGGTGGCAGTGTTGCTTTTCTTGCAAAATTTCTATGGGATAACTATCAGATCAGAAAAGCTTTGATCTCAGACATCACATGGATCACAGAAGGTGTTCATCCGGGAAAAGGAGTTGTAATCTCCATGCGTGACAGTGGAATTCCACGTCAGAAATTTGTACGCGAGATAATTGAACTTGCAAAGAAAAGTAATATTCCATTCCAGCTGGAAGTAGAAAATGCCGGTGGCAGCGACGGAACCGAAATCCAGAAACAGCCCTACCCGATTGATTGGTGTTTCATTGGTGCAGCCGAAGAAAATGTGCATTCTCCTGATGAAAAAGTAAATAAGGTTGACATTGAAAGTATGGTTAAGATGTACAAATATTTGATTGAAACACTTTAATTTAAAAAATTTCGGATTGCGATTTCGGATTTCGGATTGTGTTAATGCTCAGCAGCATTCAATTTCGTATTTCATTTCTTCGTCTTCATAACTTCAGACTCATAATTACCGCTTAAGCGCTAACACGCAATCCGAAATCAACTCAAAACTGATTTCATCTTTGCAGGCATAATCGTTGGTCGATTCGTCGTTCTATCGATAAATACCAAAGTTGTTTCCGCTTTATTTAAAAGTGTTCCTGATTCGTTAAATGTTTCATAATGAAATCTGATTCTTGCGCCATCATTGTATTCAAGAGTAGTCTTGATCGTCAGCAGATCGTCATAGAAAGCAGGTTTGAAATATTTTATTGAGAACTCAAAAACGGGCAGCATTATTCCCTCCTCTTCCAGTTTTTTATAGGTAAATCCGACCGATCGTAAAAGTTCAACACGGGCAACTTCGAAATAAGTGGCGTAGTTTCCGTAATATACATAACCCATTTGATCTGTTTCTGCATAACGGACTCTTACCTTAATTTCATTTGTGATCATAACAAAATATTTTTTGTGTGAAGATACAATTTGCAATAAATTTTATATCATTGCTACCCTTTAAATTTATCTGATGAAATCACGGCTGCGAATTTTGTTTTTCTTAACTACTGCTCTGCTTTCCTGCAAAACATCATTTCAGATCTCAAAAAAAAGAATCCGGTCAGTATAAGTTTTCAGACTCAACCAACACAGAAATTGATTCTTCAATTTACAGTGAAATAGCTCCGTACAGAGAGAAAATGCAGTCAGCCATGAATGAAGTTCTTGCTGTCAGCACTACTTCTCTGGAACGCGGATTACCTGAAAGTAAGTTAGGAAATTTTTTATCGGATGCATGTATGTCTTCTGCAAAAGAAAAAAATATGCAAGCTGATTTTGCAGTATTCAATACCGGCGGACTTCGTCGTCCATTGCCATCAGGTAATATTACAAGAGGTGATGTTTTTGAATTAATGCCATTTGAAAATACATTGGTTATTTTATCTATGAATGGCGGAGATGTCAAAAAATTGGTTAACTTCATCGCTACAAAGGGCGGAGCACCTGTTTCAGGAATACAACTGCGAATACAGGATAGTGTTGCAACAAATGTTTTCATTAATAATGTTGCATTGGATACAACTAAAATATACAGAGTACTCACGTCTGATTATCTGGCAAATGGCGGAGATGCTTTTCCTTTTGTCACAGATAAAAACTGGGATGCCGTAAATCTGAAAGTAAGAGATGCATTGATCGAATATCTTATTTCGCAGACAAAAGCAGGAAAAAAAATTAATGTTGATTTAGACGGACGAATCACTTATGGCCGATAGAAGGGAATTTATAAAAGGAATTTTTGGTGGAATAGCATTGGCAGGATTAAGTTCATTGCCAATAGATCTTTTTGCGAAAGAAGATATGACCAGGCTCACAATCCTTCATACTAATGATGTACATTCCCGAATTGACCCATTTCCTCCCAATGACCCCAAATACCCCAATATGGGCGGAGTTGCCCGCAGAGCAGCATTGATAAAAAAAATCAGGTCGACTGAAAAAAATGTTTTGTTGCTGGATGCAGGAGATATTTTTCAAGGAACACCTTATTTCAATTTATATGGAGGAGAACTGGAATTTAAGTTAATGAGTGAGATGGGATATGATGCTTCTACTTTAGGTAATCATGATTTTGACAATGGTATTGACGGACTTGTGAAACAAATGCCCAATATGAATTTTCCTTTTCTCAATGCAAATTATTCTTTCAACGATACGTTACTTGAAAATAAAGTTAATGAATATAAAATATTTCGTCGCGGAAATTTGAAGATCGGTGTCTTTGGCATTGGAATTGAACTGAGAGGTTTAGTCGATCCAAAACTTACAGGAAATATTTTATATAACGATCCGCTTGTTAATGCAAATAGAATTTCTACCTTGCTGAAAAATGAGGAGAAATGTGATTTAGTAATTTGTCTCTCTCATCTCGGTTATAAGTATAACGATAAAAAAGTTTCCGATTCTGTTCTTGCAAAAGAAAGTTCTAATATTGATCTTATCATCGGTGGCCACACACACACTTTCCTCGATGAACCAACACTAATCATCAATAAAGACGGCAAAGAAGTTTTAATTGCACAAGTCGGTTGGGCAGGAATCAAACTCGGACGAATTGATTACTACTTTGATTCAAAAAAAAGAAAAAAAGATTTAATGTTGTCTACTGTAAAAATTAGTGAAAATACAATAGGCCTTTAATTTTTTTTTTATTTTTTTTTACAGAATATTTGTATCAGAAATCAGAAGAGTAAAATTTGAATTTTCTGAATGCAATTACAACGACGAATAACACCTGAAAATAATTAATTAGTTAACCAACAAAACCCTTTTCTTGAAAACCACTATTGAGAAAACTTGCGAGAGTATTTGGACAAAATGCCTGCAGATCATCAAAGACAACGTTAGTCCTCAGAGTTTCAAAACCTGGTTCGAGCCAATCAAGCCAATCAAGCTTGATGGTAAGGTCCTTACGATTGAAGTTCCAAGCCAGTTCTTTTATGAATGGCTTGAAGAACACTACATTACTCTTTTGAGAAAAACAATTCGTCAACAACTTGGTACAGACGGCAGACTTGAATACAGCATTGTAATGGAAAACGCAACTGCTGATTCAAAATCTTACACTGTAAAAATCCCAACCCGCTCTCATTCGGATCTGAAAAACTCTCCCGTTAATGTTCCGTTGAATTCTACTGCAAATACCATTCGTAATCCATTCATTATACCCGGGTTAAAGAAGGTAAATGTTGAATCACAACTCAATCCGAATTACACATTCGAAAATTTTATCGAAGGTGATTGCAATCGTCTGGCACGTTCTGCCGGCTATGCAGTGTCGAATAAGCCCGGTGGAACTTCTTTCAATCCCCTGCTGATCTATGGCGGTGTCGGAATGGGAAAAACTCACCTTGCGCATTCTATTGGTATTGAGATCAAAAATTCTCATCCGGGAAAAACTGTTCTTTATGTTTCTTCAGAGAAATTTACACATCAGTTCATCGATGCTGTAAGAAACAATGAACAAAATGATTTCGTTCACTTTTATCAGATGATCGATGTATTGATCATCGATGATATTCAATTCTTCGCAGGAAAAGAAAAAACACAAGATGTATTTTTCCACATCTTCAACCACTTACATCAAACAGGTAAACAATTAATTCTAACCTCTGATAAAGCTCCTGTGGATCTTCAGGGAATGGAACAACGTTTACTTAGCCGATTCAAATGGGGCTTAGCTGCTGACCTTCAGATGCCTGATCTCGAAACACGAATCGCTATTTTAAATAAGAAGATGTATATCGATGGTATTGAGCTTCCTAAAGAGATTGTTGAATATATCGCTTATAGCATCACTTCCAATGTTCGTGAACTTGAAGGTGCTTTGATCTCAATTCTTGCTCAGGCTTCTTTAAATAAGAAAGCAGTTACGCTCGAACTTGCTAAGCAAATGATAGATAAATTCGTGAAGAATACAACTCATGAAGTTTCTATCGATTACATCCAGAAGATCGTTTGTGATTACTTCGACCTTCCTATCGAAATGCTGAAATCTAAAACACGTAAGCGTCAGGTAGTTCAGGCTCGTCAGATAGCAATGTACTTCGCTAAAAGTATGACGAAGTCTTCCTTAAGTTCAATTGGTGCTCATTGTGGTGGGAAAGACCACGCAACCGTACTGCACGCTTGTCGTACAGTGAATAACCTCATCGAAACAGATAAGAAGTTCAAAGCCAGTGTGCTTGAATTACAAAAGAAAATTAGTATCAGCGGAAAGTAATACTTCAAGTGAAATTAAAAAAAACCACCGGATAGTTCATTCGGTGGTTTTTTTATTCGGATGTTTGTAAGAGTAAAATTGCAAAATGGGTTTAAAGGGTTCAATGCGACATTTATCAACTAATTTAAAACGTTGTAATGAAAGTAACAGAAGTTCAGTCAGAAAATGATGCCCGGGAGTTCTTACTTCTTCCTGTGAACATTTATAGTGACGATCCGAATTGGATCCGGCCGCTGGATAAAGATATAGAAGTTGTTTTCGATAGAAAGAAAAACAAATTTTTCAGACATGGTAATCGTACCCGGTTTCTTCTCAAGAATGATCAGGGAAGAACTATTGGAAGAATTGCGGCCTTTTATAATGAACGTACTTCCAAAAAAGAATCCCAGCCGACAGGTGGTATCGGTTTTTTTGAATGTCCGAATGATCAGAATGCAGCAAACCTGCTTTTTGATACCGCAAAGCAATGGTTAATTGCCAATAATCAAGAAGCAATGGATGGACCCATTAACTTCGGTGAACGTGATAGCTGGTGGGGCCTGATCGTACAAGGTTTTGATCCTGTTCCTTATAAAATGAATTTCAATAAACCGTATTATAAGCAACTTTTTGAAAACTACGGATTCAAGACCTACTTTGAACAATGGTGCTTTTCTTTGAAAGTTCATGATAAGCTCCAGGATAAATTTCATATCCGGCACGCACAAATAACTGCGGATCCGAATTACTCTTCAAAATATTTTAAGAAATCACAACTTGAGAAATTCGCAGAAGATTTTCGCACCATTTATAATAAAGCCTGGGCCAAACATGGCGGCGGGAAAGAACTGGACAAAAATCAAGTACTTCGCCTGTTTAATTCCATGAAACCGGTTATTGATGAAAAACTGATCTGGTATGTCTATTATAAGAATGAACCGGTTGGAATGTGGGTCAATTTACCGGATATCAATCAGATCTTTAAAAAATTTAATGGTAAATTCGGATTGCTGCAGAAACTCCAGTTCATCATTGAATTGAAGCGCAGACGAATTAAAAAAATGTATGGACTCGTGTTTGGACTAGTTCCTGAACATCAGGGCAAAGGTGTCGATGCTTATATGATCCTTGAAGGTGCGACCATGATGCGAAAGGAAAATATTTATCATGATTACGAAATGCAGTGGATTGGCGACTTTAACCCGAAAATGGTTGCTATTGCTGAGAATCTTGGGACTTACAAAAGTCGTGTATTGATCACTTACAGATACCTGTTTGACAGAAATAAAGAATTTTTAAGACACCCCATTATTCATTGAAAGATACCCATTTTTATTAATAATTATTAGAAAAATCCTGTTAATAAAAACGTGAAGTAAAAAAATGCTTTACTGTCTAAAATCATACTTTTAACATACACAATTACACACACATTTAAATGGAATTTCACACACAGATTATCAGTTCAATTTTTTTAAATAATTCAAAGAAAAATGTCGTTGTCGAACCCATTAAAAGTGTTGATTCTGGAGGAGAATCAATCTGAGATCAAACTTTTTGAGAGTATCTTAAAAGATTCAAATATTGATTTTGAATCCAAGTCTGCCAAAACAGAAAGCGATTTTATTAAGTATATAAATCGCTTTAAGCCTGATATTATCTTAGCCGGCACCAATCTGACAAAGTACAGTGTTCATGAAGCATTGGCTTTCCTGAAAGAGCAAGGTCATCTTATTCCTTTTATCCTGATCACCGGAACTATTCCGGAAGAACTTGCAAAAGACTATTTGAAATATGGTGTAGATGAATATCTGACCAAATATAATCTTCTCTCCTTGCCTGCTGTTATCACTAAAAGCATTGGTATAAAAAATACAATTAAGGAAAAAAAGGAAAGTGAGGAATTAAACAAGGAAAATGAAGCAAAACTTCAAACCTTTTTTAACAATAATCCGGAATCGATTTTCGAAATTGGATTCAACCATGAATTTATAAATATAAATAATGCAGCTCAGGAATTACTTGAAATTTCTGATTCCAGATTGACCTCAAAAAAATTAAAGATCCTTGACTTTATTGATCCTTCCAAACTAAAAGAATTTAAAGAAGTTCACGCAAATGCATGCAGAGGACATAAAAGAAATATTTCATTACAGATAAAACGAGCTAAAAACAATGACCTCTGGTTAGATTGCAAACTTCTGCCATTATTCGATTCAAATCAGACAGTAAGCTCAATATTGATAATCGGAATAAATGTAACTGAAAAAGAAAAAGTAAAAACTGAACTTTCAAAAACTAAAGGTAATTATGAGAGCCTGGTAGCTTCAATCGATGAAGCACTTTGGTCAGTTGACAGAAATTACAGAATCGTAGAATTCAATGAAGTTGCCTCGAAGATGTTTAATAAACTGAGAGGAATAAATGTAAGGGTCAACATGCCTTTGAAAGAATTTGCTACTATTCCTGAGAGATATGAAATGTGGATTGAACGGTACAATAGATCTTTAGGTGGTGAAAAATTCACTGTTGAAGACATATTCGATACCGAAAACGGAAAATTTCACGCACAAATTACTCTGTATCCGATTTTTGCAAATGATGAGATCGTAGGGGTTTCTATTTTAGGCAGAGATGTTACTGCATTTAAAAAAGCCGAAGAGGAATTGAAACAAAGTGAACAGATCTTCCGGACTTTGTCTGAAAATGCACCGGTGGGTATCTTTAAACTTGATAAAGCCGGGAATTGCATTTATGCAAATGATTTTATTCCAAAATTACTACGCACTTCACCCGGGAAAATTAAAGACCGGGATTGGATTGACTTTATCTATAAAGAGGATCTGAATAATTTTATTGCAAAGTTTGAGAATTTCCTTATTCTGGAAAACAGTATAGAAACAAAAATTCGTTTTTCAGATAAAGACGGCCGTATTATCTGGACTAAAATATGTGTTTCTTTTATAGAAAACGAATCAGAAAAGATCGCCATTGGTACGATCACTAATATTTCTAAACTCAAAAAAGCATACGATGAATTGTTAGAAAAACAAACGATCATTGATGCAGTCGAGAACAATTCAAAGATCGGTTTTTGGATTCGCGACTTTCGAAATGATCGTGAAGCACTTTGGTCTGATGCTATTTATAAGATATTTGATCAGGAAAAATCAAAAGGCCCGATGTCCAGAACAGAAATCAATAACATCATTCATCCTGATGACAGAGATAATTTCAAAAGATCGATTGAAAGTGTTCAGAATGGTCATTACATGAATATTGAATACCGGATACAATTGAGATCCGGTATAACAAAGGCCGTCTTAGTTTCTGCATATCCTATTTACGACTCTCAGCATAAAGTAATCAAGATGAGTGGAACTATTTTGGATCTGACAGATATTTACACAAGAGAACGTGAATTAAAAAGCCAGAAAAGATTAATGTCGAATGCTTTTGAAATTGCAAATATCGGTCTATGGGAACACAATGTAAAAGATAGAACGACCAGTTGGTCAAAAGAAACAAAACGGATGTTCGGCCTGAAGGAGATCTACCCTCCTCTTTCTCTTGAAGTTCAGGCTGCGATTATGCATCCCGACGATAGACAAGGCTTTCTGGATTTTTATAATGCTCAGGTTATTTCAGGAAAATCTACATCCTATGAGTATCGGGTTTATGTTCACGGAGCGCTCAGAACACACCAGATTTACTCTTATCCATTTTTAAGTAAAGATCATGAAGTAGAACGTCTTACCGGAATTATTATTGATAAAACAAGCACCAGGAAGACTGAGGAAAAACTTGTTGCATCTGAAAATTTGTTCAATTCGTTTTTTGAAAATGTTCCTGATGCAATTTTTATTGAAGATAATTACGGAACAATTTTAAATGTAAATAAAAAAGCCTGCGAACTTCAGGGAATTTCCAAAAAGCAATTGATAGGAAAAAATATTTCTGAACTTATTCCTGAAGCTGATAAAAGTAAATTGATGGCCGATTTTAAAAAATTATTCAATGGCGAAATCACAGAGCACATCAGCACGTATTACAAAATCACCGGCGAACCTGCAGATATTGAGATCAAAGCGATGCGGATTTCTTATAAAGATGTTCCGGCGGTTTTATTAAACGTAAGAGAAGTCTAGTTTTAATAAATTACTAATAACTACTAACGAATAACTGGCAGTCCGGAGATTACTTTCCAGACTGCAGTTATTAGTTATTAGTTATTAGTTATTAGTTATTAGTTATTAGTTATTCGTTATTAGTTATTAGTTAGTTATTAGTTATTAGTTATTCGTTATTAGTTATTCAACAACCAATCGAATTGTTTGAGAAACAAGTTCATCAGTTTTCAGACTTAGCATGTAGATCCCTTTTGCAAGATTGCCAAGATCGAGATCTTTCGTGTTACTTCCTTCACCGGCAGAAATGATTTCATTCATAACTGATTTTCCGGTAATATCTGTGATAGTTAAAATAACATTCGTTTCAGTTTCAGAATTAAATTCAATTATCACTTTTCCGGAAGTCGGATTTGGATAAGCACTTAATTCCCCTTTCAGCAGTTGAGAATCATTACCGGCAGTTCTGCAGAATAAATTCACATTCACAATTACAGTTCCCGGTTGTGATGCACCGCAAGCATTGATTGCGTTTACACGGACAATAGCTGAACTACTTGTTGCTGTCGTATAATTAACAGAAGCTGATGTACCGGAAGGCGAAATAATGCCACCACCGGTAACTGACCAGGAGTATGAAGTAGCTGTTGGAACTGCAGGGAATGAATATGCCACTGCTGTTTGAGATTTACAGACTGTAGTCGGACCGGTTAATGCAGGTGTTGCCGGTCGTGCACTCACGGTAAAACAACGTTGAGTACTTACGCCGCAATTGTTAGTCGCCGTTACACAAATATTTCCTGCTCCGGTAAATGCACCAGTAAAGTCGACAACTATTGATAGACCATCAGGAGCAACAGATTGTATATCGATACCCGGAACAGTTGTTGTCCAGCTATAAGAAATGGCAGTTGGTACCGGTGCAATTGAATAGGTCACTCCGCTTACACCGCACAATGCTGTATTAGGTCCGGAAATACTTCCCGGTTGACTAGGCACTGATTGAACAACGAAGGATCTTGGATAACTTCCACAAGTATTGCTGACAGTAATTGTTATCGTTCCGGAAGTAAATGCAGAGCCGAAATTAAAATTAGCTACTGAATTTACCGAATTCTGGAATGAAGAAACTAATGATATATCTCCGGTTGTTGTCCATACATAATTCTGCGCACCAGCCACTAATGGCATTGTATAGGTCACATTGTTATTTGCACAAACAAAATTTGGTCCTATAACAGCATTTGAGTGAATGGGAATTCCTGTCAGTGTCATACCACGAACGAGGCCATTTCCCAGACAATTTACTCCATTCACCTGTATTGAACCCTGACCGAATCCAACCGGAATATTTACAGTAACTGTATTCGTTCCCTGTCCGCTGATGATAAATACTCCCGTACCTGTAACTTTCCAGAAATAACTAAGAGCATTTGTTGATGTTGTAGAATAGGTTCCAATAGTACCACCGCAGATAATAGATGGTCCGACGATAGGAGTTGCTTGTGAAGGTTTAGTAGTTATTACCGGGATATTCATGCAACTTTGGGAACTGGTACCGCAGACATTCACTGCTTCAACACAGATAAATCCACCCATATAACCTGAGCTTACAGCTATAGTTATTGAATTGGTTGTTGAGGTGCCTGATATTCCAGATGGCAAATACCAATTGTATGATGTAGCTCCAGGAACACTTGCAACAGAATAAACAACTCCTGTTTGATTTCTACATAGTCCTGCTGGTCCACTGATAGTACCCGGAGTTCCAGGAGTTGTTCCTCCATTTGCAACAGTTGCAGAAAGATAACCGATACATCCATTACTGTCAGTAATTGTTACCGAATATGTACCGCTTGCAAGATTTGTCGCTGTCTGAGTTGTTTGTCCATCGGACCATAAATAAGTGTAAATACCGGTACCGCCTGTTGCATTAACTGTTGCTGAACCGTCATTACCTGCACAAGATGTTGAAACCGAACTGGTCGATCCTTCGACTTTCATCGGTTGACTTAAAGTGACAGTCAGAATTGATGTACATCCATTAAAATCACTGACTGTGTAATTCATTGTTCCTGCAAATTGATTTATCGAACCTGTTCCTGTATAAGGAGCTGTTCCACCAACAGCAGAAACTGTTACTGTCGTAGATGCACCATAACAATTTATCGGAGCTGCTGAATACGACGGAACCAAAACATCCGGCTGTGTAATTGTTATTGATGTAGTTGTTGAACATCCATTTGCATCCGAAACAGAATAAACATGTGTGCCTGCCAATACTTCATACGTATCCGGTCCTACATATGGTCCTACTCCACCTGTTGCACTCACTGTAACTATCGAAGTTCCGCCACTACAAAGTATTGCAGTTGCAGATGATGAAGCCACCAATGCAGTTGGTTCAGTGATCGTAATTGCTGTTGAAGAAGTACAACCGTTTGCATCCGTTACCGTGTACGAATATGTTCCTGCTGTTTCTGTAAATGTTCCTGTTCCTGAATACGGAGCAGTTCCACCAGTTGCGCTTACTGTAACAGTAGCTGAACCACCGTTACAAAGTATTGCAGTTGCAGATGATAAAGCCACCAATGCAGTTGGCTCTGTGATCGTGATTGTTGTTGTAGATGTACAACCGTTTGCATCCGTCACCGTGTATGTATACGTTCCTGCTGTTTCTGAGAATGATCCTGTTCCGGAATATGGAGCTGTTCCACCTGTTGCAGATACTGTAACTGTAGATGAACCACTATTACAAAGTATCGCAGTAGCAGATGAAGAAGCTACTAATGCAGTTGGTTCAGTGATCGTAATTGAAGTTGTAGAAGTACAACCGTTTGCATCCGTCACTGTGTAAGAATAGGTTCCTGCTGTTTCTGTAAATGATCCTGTTCCGGAATATGGAGCTGTTCCACCTGTTGCTGAAACAGTCACCGTTGAACTTCCACCGTTACAAAGTATTGCAGTTGCAGACGATGAAGCTACTAATGCAGTTGGTTCAGTGATCGTAATTGAAGTTGTAGAAGTACAACCGTTTGCATCCGTCACTGTGTAAGAATAGGTTCCTGCTGTTTCTGTAAATGATCCTGTTCCTGAATAAGGAGCAGTTCCACCTGTTGCAGAAACTGTAACTGTAGATGAACCACCATTACAAAGTATCGCAGTTGCTGATGAAGAAGCAACCAATGCAGTTGGTTCTGTGATCGTAATTGTTGTTGTAGATGTACAACCGTTTGCATCAGTCACCGTGTATGAATAGGTTCCTGCTGTTTCTGTAAATGATCCTGTTCCTGAATAAGGAGCAGTTCCACCTGTTGCAGATACTGTAACTGTAGATGAAGCACCGCTACAAAGTATCGCTGTTGCAGATGATGAAGCCACCAATGCAGTTGGTTCAGTGATCGTAATTGCTGTTGAAGAAGTACAACCGTTTGCATCCGTTACCGTGTACGAATATGTTCCTGCTGTTTCTGTAAATGTTCCTGTTCCTGAATACGGAGCAGTTCCACCAGTTGCGCTTACAGTAACTGTAGATGAACCACCGTTACAAAGTATCGCTGTTGAAGATGAAGAAGCAACTAATGCAGTTGGCTCTGTGATCGTGATTGTTGTTGTAGATGTACAACCGTTTGCATCCGTCACCGTGTATGTATACGTTCCTGCTGTTTCTGTAAATGATCCTGTTCCAGAATAAGGAGCTGTTCCGCCTGTTGCGCTTACTGTAACAGTAGCTGAACCACCGTTACAAAGTATTGCTGTTGCAGATGACGAAGCAACCAATGCCGTAGATTCAGTGATCGTAATTGTTGTTGACGATGTACAACCGTTTGCATCCGTCACCGTGTATGAATAGGTTCCTGCAGTTTCAGTAAATGATCCTGTTCCTGAATAAGGAGCAGTTCCACCTGTCGCTGAAACTGTCACAGTGGAATTTCCACCGTTACAAAGAATTGCAGTTGCAGATGAAGAAGCTACTAATGCAGTTGGTTCAGTGATCGTGATTGTTGTTGTAGAAGTACAACCGTTTGCATCCGTCACCGTGTACGAATACGTTCCTGCTGTTTCTGTAAATGATCCTGTTCCTGAATACGGAGCTGTACCACCTGTTGCAGATACCGTCACTGTTGAGCTTTCGCCATTACAAAGAATTGTTGTTGCAGATGATGAAGCCACCAATGCAGTTGGTTCAGTGATCGTAATTGAAGTTGTAGAAGTACAACCATTCGCATCCGTCACCGTGTATGAATAGGTTCCTGCTGTTTCTGTAAATGATCCTGTTCCTGAATAAGGAGCAGTTCCACCTGTTGCAGATACTGTAACTGTAGATGAACCACCATTACAAAGTATCGCAGTAGCAGATGAAGAAGCTACTAATGCAGTTGGTTCTGTGATCGTAATTGTTGTTGTAGATGTACAACCGTTTGCATCCGTCACCGTGTATGAATAGGTTCCTGCTGTTTCTGTAAATGTTCCTGTTCCGGAATAAGGAGCTGTTCCACCTGTTGCACTTACAGTAACTGTAGATGAACCACCATTACAAAGTATCGCAGTTGCAGACGATGAAGCCACCAATGCAGTTGGCTCTGTGATCGTAATTGTTGTTGTAGATGTACAACCATTTGCATCCGTCACCGTGTACGAATAAATTCCTGCTGTTTCTGTAAATGATCCTGTTCCTGAATACGGAGCTGTACCACCTGTTGCAGATACCGTCACTGTTGAGCTTTCGCCATTACAAAGAATTGTTGTTGCAGATGATGAAGCCACCAATGCAGTTGGTTCAGTGATCGTAATTGAAGTTGTAGAAGTACAACCATTCGCATCCGTCACCGTGTATGAATAGGTTCCTGCAGTTTCAGTAAATGATCCTGTTCCTGAATAAGGAGCAGTTCCACCTGTTGCAGATACTGTAACTGTAGATGAACCACCATTACAAAGTATCGCAGTTGCTGATGAAGAAGCAACCAATGCAGTTGGTTCTGTGATCGTAATTGTTGTTGTAGATGTACAACCGTTTGCATCCGTCACTGTGTACGAATAGGTTCCAGCTATTTCAGTGAAAGTTCCTGTTCCTGAATACGGAGCAGTTCCGCCTGTTGCAGATACCGTCACCGTTGAACTTCCACCGTTACAAAGTATCGCAGTTGCTGATGAAGAAGCAACCAATGCAGTTGGCTCTGTGATCGTAATTGTTGTTGTAGATGTACAACCGTTTGCATCCGTCACCGTGTATGAATATGTTCCTGCTGTTTCTGTAAATGTTCCTGTTCCTGAATACGGAGCAGTTCCACCAGTTGCGCTTACTGTAACAGTAGCTGAACCACCTTTACAAAGTATTGCAGTTGCAGACGATGAAGCAACCAATCCAGTTGGCTCTGTGATCGTAATTGTTGTTGTAGATGTACAACCGTTTGCATCCGTCACCGTGTATGAATAGGTCCCGGCTGTTTCTGTAAATGTTCCTGTTCCGGAATAAGGAGCTGTTCCACCTGTTGCAGATACCGTCTCCGTTGAGCTTCCACCGTTACAAAGAATTGCTGTTGCAGATGACGAAGCAACCAATGCCGTAGGTTCAGTGATCGTAATTGTTGTTGACGATGAACAACCATTTGCATCCGTCACCGTGTATGAATAGGTTCCTGCAGTTTCAGTAAATGTTCCTGTTCCGGAATATGGAGCTGTTCCACCAGTTGCAGATACAGTCACCGTTGAATTTCCACCGTTGCAAAGTATAGCAGTTGCAGAAGATGACGCAACCAATGCAGTAGGTTCAGTGATCGTAATTGTTGTTATAGATGTACAACCGTTTGCATCCGTCACCGTGTACGAATAAGTTCCAGCTGTTTCTGTAAATGTTCCTGTGCCTGAATACGGAGCTGTTCCGCCTGTTGCGCTTACTGTAACAGTAGCTGAACCACCGTTACAAAGTATTGCTGTTGCAGATGATGAAGCAACCAATGCCGTAGGTTCTGTTATCGTGATTGTGGTTGAAGAAGTACAACCGTCTGCATCAGTCACCGTGTACGAATACGTTCCTGCTGTTTCTGTAAATGATCCTGTTCCTGAATACGGAGCTGTTCCGCCTGTTGCAGATACTGTAACTGTTGAATTTCCACCGTTACAAAAAATTGCTGTTGCAGATGATGAAGCAACCAATGCCGTAGGTTCTGTGATCGTAATTGTTGTTGAAGAAGTACAACCGTTTGCATCCGTCACCGTGTACGAATACGTTCCTGCTGTTTCTGTAAATGATCCTGTTCCTGAATACGGAGCTGTTCCGCCTGTTGCGCTTACTGTAACAGTAGCTGAACCACCATTACAAAGTATTGCAGTTGCAGATGATGAAGCTACCAATGCAGTAGGTTCTGTGATCGTAATTGTTGTTGTAGATGTACAACCGTTTGCATCCGTCACCGTGTATGAATAGGTTCCGGCTGTTTCTGTAAATGTTCCTGTTCCGGAATAAGGTGCTGTTCCACCTGTTGCACTTACAGTAACTGTAGATGAACCACCATTACAAAGTATTGCAGTTGCAGATGAAGAAGCAACCAATGCCGTTGGTTCAGTGATCGTAATTGTTGTTGAAGAAGTACAACCGTTTGCATCCGTCACCGTGTATGAATAGGTTCCTGCAGTTTCAGCAAATGATCCTGTTCCTGAATAAGGAGCAGTTCCACCTGTTGCAGATACCGTAACCGTTGAACTTCCACCATTACAAAGTATTGCAGTTGCAGATGATGAAGCTACTAATGCAGTAGGTTCAGTGATCGTAATTGTTGTTGTAGATGTACAACCGTTTGCATCCGTCACCGTGTATGAATATGTTCCTGCTGTTTCTGTAAATGTTCCTGTTCCTGAATACGGAGCAGTTCCACCTGTTGCAGATACTGTAACCGTAGATGAACCACCATTACAAAGCATCGCAGTTGCTGATGAAGAAGCAACCAATGCAGTTGGCTCTGTGATCGTATTTGTTGTTGTAGATGTACAACCGTTTGCATCAGTTACTGTAAAAGAATGCGTTCCCGCAGTAACACTAAATGTTCCGATTCCTGAATATGGTCCAACTCCACCACTTGCACCAACGGTCACTGTTGAATTCCCTCCATTGCAAATGATTGTTGTCGCCGAAGAGGTAGCTACTAATGCTGTAGGCTGAGTTACTGTTACAGAGGTTTTCTTTGTACATCCATTTGCATCTGTTATAGTATATGCATGAGTTCCCGCTGAAACTGTAAAAGTTCCTGTACCTGAATAAGGCGCAGTTCCACCTGTTGCACTTACTGTTACATTCGATGATCCACCATTACAAAGAATTGCCGTTGCAGAAGAACTTGCAACCAATAGAGTCGGTTCAGTAACGGTAACAGAGGTAGTTTTAGAACATCCATTCGCATCGGTTACTGTATAAGAATGTGTTCCGGCAGATACTGTAAACGTACCTGTTCCGCTATATGGAGCCACTCCACCACTTGCACTCACTGTTACTGTTGAATTTCCACCGTTACACAAAATCGGTGTTGCCGAAGATGAAGCAGCCAATAATGACGGCTGTGTAATTGTTACTGATGTGATCTTTGAACAACCGTTTGCATCGGTAACCGTAAAACTATGTGTACCGGCCGTAACTGAAAATGTCCCTGTCCCTGAATATGGTGCCACTCCACCACTTGCACTCACCGTCACAGTTGAGTTTCCTCCATTACATAATATTGGCGTTGCCGAAGATGAAGCTACCAATATTGACGGCTGAGTTACAGTCACAGAAGTTTTTTTTGAACAACCATTTGCATCAATTACGGTATAATTATGTGTACCTGCTGTAACCGTGAAAGTTCCTGTTCCTGTATATGGCGCAGTTCCTCCTGTTGCACTGACAGTAACTGTTGATGTTCCACCATTACATACAATCGCTGTTGCTGATGAAGATGCCACTAACATCGATGGCTGTGTCAACGTCACATTCAATGAAGAAGTGTATCCATATCCATCAGTAACAACTACTGTATATGTTCCTGCTCCAAGTCCTGACCTGTCCTGTGTAGTTGCTCCACCGGGACTCCACAAATAAGTATATCCGGTTTTTGTGCATGTAAAACTACCTTCCGTAGGTGTTAAATTAATTGAACCATTTGTACTGCCAAAACATGATGGATTGACCTGAGTTGCAGTAAGCGTCGGTTTCGTTGAAACCTGATTTCCTAATCTGAGATAGAAATGTGGTTGATCATTGCTGAAACCTGCAGTGAATTTTATCTGTGCAGTAATTGTGATATTATGATTTCCTGCCTGGTATTCAAATAACGGTTCTACAACTGTATTCGAATTCGATGAGTAGATTCCAAAATTAGTTCCGTTGATTGTAAAATTCTTTACATACATCATAGCGCCATTTGAAGAAGCTCCTTGAATATTCAACCAGATTGCATTGAAACCTTTTCCGGCCAATGTCGGAGAATTTGACGTTACCCTTTCCTGTGAATCATTGAAATCTGAGTCTCCGTTGTAATCAATTTCCCATTTGGATTGTCCTGTTGAAGCAGTATACGTGAATTTTACATCGTAAAATGTCCATGCTACCCATGACGGATTTCCGGATGGATTTAACTGTAATCCGGATGGTGATCCTGGAGTAAACAAGATGCCTTCGTATGCACTATAACCATACCTTGCTCTAGCGTCAATGACAGCAGTGCTTGGGATTGTTCCTGTTGTTTCTTCATAGTCTGAACATCCAGTCGCTGAACCAGTTTGCGGAATCAGGAGTGTTGCGGCTAAAAATATTAAGAAGGAGAAGTAATAAACTGAATTGGTACGATTTCCTAAATGCAGGAAAGTTAATTTTTCATTTTTTTCATGCCTGAAACTTTGTGGGGAGTTTTTTGTGTTCATGGTTATAGGTGTGTTTGTGGATTTTTTTTGGTGCCGGAAAATCGCCTTTTAGGGAGTGACGGTTTATTAAAAAATAAATTATGTCCGGAAAATAAATAATTGTATACAATTAAACAATTTAAATACAGAGAAGTAAAAAAAGAACTTGTGTATTTTTAAATAATTCGTTGTTGATTTTATTTAAAAATAAAAATTATTATATACAAGTTTAATAATTTAATGACAATGTATAAAACATATTCAAATATTACAATAAATGAAATAATAAATCTGATAAAACGGAATTTCAAAGATCATTTCTAACAATTTTACTTGAAATTAAAGGTAAAATGCATAAATATATAATTAATTAAATATTATAATAAAACTTATTAATTTATGGAATAAATCAGAAAATAGATAATTTTATCTTAAGTATGGCGGACATATCAGCGAAACCAAATAAATATGGCAAAAAAACTATGTCATTTATTTTATCGCAAAGATTTGATTATTCATCAAAATTTATAATCAAAAAAGGCTATAGATCATAAATTGACCTATAGCCTTTTTTAAAAAAATTATTAAAGATTATTCAACAACCAACCGTATCGATTCAGAAACAGATTTATCAGATCTAAGATTTAGCATATAAATACCTTTAGACAGATTATTAAGTTCTATTTCCTTGCTGTTACTTCCTTGAATCGCTTCAATGATATTACTGACAACTATTTTTCCTGTAAGATCTGATACAGTTAATAATACTTCTGTATCTATTTCAGAAGAGAAATCAACAGTAACATTTCCGGATGTCGGATTAGGATAGGCTTTAATTTCTCCACTCAACATAGTTTCAGAATCTTCTGCTGCCGTTCTGCAGAATAGATTCACATTTACAATTACAGTTCCGGGTTGTGATGCACCGCAACCATTGATAGCGTTTACACGGACAATGGCAGAACTACTAGTTGCAGTTGTGTAATTTACTAAAGCTGATGTTCCTGATGGTGAAATGGTTGCTCCACCGGTAACCGACCACGTATATGAACTAGCTGTAGGAATAATCGGAATTGAATAACCGACTGCAGATTGCGATTTACATACGGATGTAGGGCCTGTTACAACCGGAGTTGCAGGACGTGCACTTACAATAAAACATCGTTGTGTACTTGCACCACAACCATTATTTGCGGTTACACAAATGGTTCCAGTATTTGTAAATGAAGGTAAGAAGTCAACTACAACAGAAAGTCCGTCAGGAGCTACTGATTGGATAGCTATTTCCGGAGTTGCTGTCCATGTATATGATGTTGCTGTACCTACGGCACCAATAGAATATGTAACACCTGAAACACCACATAGAGCTGTAGATGGTCCTGTCATACCACCTGGTTGACTTGGCGTAGAACGAACTACAAATGAACGGGCGTAACTTCCACATAAATTGCTAACTGTAATTGTAATCGTTCCTGAAGTAAATGCAGGTCCGAAATTAAATTGAGCTACACTGTTAACTGAATTCTGACTTGATGTGATCAATGAAATTGCACCGGTTGAAGTCCAAGTATATGTTGTAGCACCACTCACTAATGGCATCGTATAAGTAGCATTATTATTTGCACAAATATAATTTGGTCCGATCACGGCATTCGAGTGACTAGGTATTCCTGTCAGTGTCATTCCACGAACCACGCTATTACCAATGCAGTTTACGCCATTAACCTGAATTGAACCTTGGCCAAATCCGATTGGAATACTAACAGTAACTGTATTTGTTCCTTGTCCTGTCAATATGGATACACCTGTACCGGTCACCTTCCAGAAGTAGCTCAATGCATTAGTGGATGTTGCAGAATAAGTAGCAACATTTCCACCGCATATAATCGAAGGTCCTGAGATCGGTGTAGGCTGAGATGGAATTATTGTGAGCACAGGAATATTCATACAGCTTTGCATACTTGTTCCGCATACGTTGCTTGCTGCGACACAGATGAATCCACCGGCATACGACGGACCAAAGGAAACAGAAATTGAATTTGTAGTTGATGATCCTGTTGCACCTGCCGGTAATTGCCAGATGTATGAAGTTGCCCCCGGTACAATTGCAATTGAATAAACCAGTCCCGTCTGATTAGGGCATGCTCCAGCCGGTCCGCTGATACTTCCCGGTGTAGATGGAGTTGATCCGCCGCTGACTACAATAGCTGTTGCAGAACCGGTACAACCATTACCATCAGTAATGATAACTGTATATGTTCCCGCAGATAAACCTGTAGCAGTTTGAGTTGTTTGTCCGCCGGTCCATAAGTAGGTGTATGTTCCTGTTCCTCCTGTCGGACTAACAGTAGCACTTCCGTCATTTCCTGCGCAGGTTGTGCCCACTGTTGTTGTCGTACCTTCCACTTTCATTGGCTGAGTGAGAGTCACAGATACTGAAGCTGTACAACTGTTTGCATCAGAAATAGAATAGCTCATTGTACCAACAAATTGATTCATCGGTCCGGTTCCTGAATAAGGTGCAGTTCCACCCGTTCCTGAAATAGTAACTACAGTAGACCCACCGTAACATAAGATCGGAGGTGCAGAATAAGTTGCAACAAGCTGAGTTGGCTGAGTAACTGTGATCGATGTTGAAGAAGTACATCCATTGGCATCAGTTACAACATATGTATAAGTTCCTGCAGAAACTGTAAATGTTCCAAGTCCGCTATATGGAGATGTTCCACCACTTGCTGAAATAGTGACAGTAGTAGTTCCCCAAAACAAAGTATTGATGCTCCTTGAGAGATGATGAAGCAACAACTGCAGATGGTTGTGTTATTGTAATTGAAGTTGAAGCAGTACATCCATTCGCATCTGTAACAACATAAGTATATGTTCCTGCAACTTCATTGAATGATCCAGTCCCTGTAACAGTTGATGGTGCTATTACAACCTGTTGCGCTGAAAGGTTCCGTTAACTTAGGTAGTTGAAGACAACCCACCATTACAAGCTATTGGTGTTGATGATGAACTTGCAACTAGTGCAGAAGGTTCAGTAACGGTGATTGTTGTAGAATTTGTACATCCATTAGCATCTGTTACTGTGTAAGTATAAGTTCCCGCTGTTACTGTTACAGGACCAATTCCTGTATAAGGAGCTGTGCCACCTGTTGCAGATATTGTTACAGTTGTTGTTCCTCCATTGCATGAAATAGTGCCTGCTGTAGATGAAGCAACTAATGCTGTAGGCTCAGTAACAGTTATTGTTGTTGAATTTGTACAACCATTTGCATCTGTTACTGTGTAAGTATACGTTCCGGCTGTTACTGTTACCGGCCCGACACCTGTATAAGGTGCAGTTCCGCCTGTAGCAGTAATTGTCACTGTAGATGTGCCTCCATTACATGCAATTGCTGTTGCAGATGAGGATGCAACTAAAACAGCAGGTTCAGTAACTGTTATAGTTGTTGTTGCTGAACATCCGTTGATATCATTTACAGTATAAGTATATGTTCCTGCTGTTACTGTAAATGTTCCTGTACCAGTATATGATCCTGTTCCACCACTTGCACTTACCGTTACCGTTGCTGTTCCACCATTACATGCAATTGCTGTTGATGATGATGAGGCTACTAAGGCACATGGAGCTGAACATCCCGCTGCCGGTTGGAAACCATCGTTAGCATTTCCACCTAAGTCTGTTCCACCTGTCAAATATGGTGTATAAACAAAGTTCGCTGAAGCTGCTCCTAAGATATCCGGTTGTCCGCCCGGTGCTACTGCTGATCCGCCATATGCTACAGGGATCTGTGCTGAATAACCCGGCTCAGCACTGTTTGATGTGCTTACTACAGGAGGTGTTACTCCGTACCAGTTACATGTGAAGTTTTTCAGATTGCTTCCTGCTGCAGGTAATGATCCACCTGTCTGACGATCTACGATCTGTCCATACCAGTTGCCACTGATGTCGTTGTTATTAAAGCTACTGTTGATTGCACTCTGAACAGGAATGTTCGTTCCTGAACTTGCATCAAGGAATAATACTCCGACTGTCCAGTTGTCTGAAATGAAATTGTTCGTCAAAGTTGTATTGTCTGTCTGATTACGGAAGATCAATCCTGTACGATTGAAGTGAATGTTGTTGTTATGGATATTATTTCCATTACTGTTATTCACATCGATTCCCGTACGCATTCCTGTGATCTCACAATACCGTACTTCTGCTGAAGCTGTCAATCCCTGAACTGCAATACCTGCTGAATTTAATCCGGCATTGTTCCAGTCTGTTGTGTTGTTTCCATCACGAGTGATCGTGAATCCATCGATAACAACATTGCTCGAGGCGATCTGGAATGTAGCTCCACCACCACCGATCGGACCACTTACAATAGATGAACCGATTCCGGCTCCCGTAATGGTCAACTGCTTGTTGACTGTTACATCTTCATTGTATGTTCCTGCATCCACTGTGATCGAATGTCCGTTCAAGGTAGTTCCTGCATTGATCGCTGACTGGATCGTACAATAATTTAATCCTGTGTTTGTATTATGAACAGGACCTGCAAGACTCGCAGATACCGTAGCACTTGCTGTTGCAGTACATCCATTCACGTCCGTTACAGTTACTGTATAAGTACCAACAGTCAATGCTGTCGCAGTTGATCCTGTCTGACCATTTGACCATAGATAAGTATACGGTGATGTTCCACCACTTGCCGTAACTGTTGCAGTTCCGTTGTTATAAGATGGACATGTTGCAATAGTAGTTGTATTTGAGGCTGACATTGCAATCGGTTCAGTAACTGTTGTAGTTGTTGTTGCGGAACATCCGTTGAATCATTTACAGTATAAGTATATATTCCTGCTGTTACTGTAAATGTTCCATCGGTATAAGATCCTGTTCGCTTGCTACAATTACTGTTGCTGATCCACCATTACATGCAATTGCTGTTGATGATGATGAAGCGATCAATGCACAAGGAGCTGAACATGCCGCTGCCGGTTGGAAACCATCGTTAGCATTTCCACCTAAGTCTGTTCCACCTGTCAAATATGGTGTATAAACAAAGTTCGCTGAAGCTGCTCCTAAGATATCCGGTTGTCCGCCCGGTGCTACTGCTGATCCGCCATAAGCTACAGGGATCTGTGCTGAATAACCCGGCTCAGCACTGTTTGATGTGCTTACTACAGGAGATATTACTCCGTACCAGTTACATGTGAAGTTTTTCAGATTGCTTCCTGCTGCAGGTAATGATCCACCTGTCTGACGATCTACGATCTGACCATACCAGTTGCCACTGATGTCGTTATTATTAAAACTACTGTTGATCGCACTCTGAACAGGAATGTTCGTTCCTGAACTTGCATCAAGGAATAAAACTCCTACTGTCCAGTTGTCTGAAATGAAGTTATTCGTCAATGTTGTATTGTCCGTCTGATTACGGAAGATCAATCCTGTACGGTTGAAGTGAATGTTATTGTTATGGAAATTATTTCCGTTACTGTTATTCACATCAATTCCCGTACGCATTCCTGTGATCTCACAATACCGTACTTCTGCTGAAGCTGTCAATCCCTGAACTGCAATACCTGCTGAATTTAATCCGGCATTATTCCAGTCAGTTGTATTGTTTCCATCACGAGTGATCGTGAATCCATCGATCACAACATTACTTGCTGAAACCTGGAATGTCGATCCACCGCCACCGATCGGACCACTTACAATAGATGAACCGATGCCCGCTCCTGTAATTGTCAATTGTTTATTTACTATTACGTCTTCATTGTATGTACCTGCATCAACAGTGATCGAATGTCCGTTCAAAGTTTGAACAGCATTGATCGCTGCCTGAATCGTACAATAGTTCAAGCCGGTATTTGTGTTGTGAACCGGACCTGCAAGACTTGCAGATACTGTTACACTTGCTGTTGCTGTACATCCATTAACATCGGTTACTGTAACTGTATACGTTCCTGCTGATAGACCACTCAACGATGATGTTGTTGCTCCATTTGACCAGGAATAAGTATATGGCGATACACCACCACTTGTGATACTTACAGATGCTGTTCCATTGTTGAATGACGGACATGTTCCATCGGTTGATGTTGCTGATACAATTAGTGCACATGGTGCTGAACAAGATGCTGACGGTTGGAATCCATCACTTGGATCGCCACCTAAGTCTGCTCCACCTGTTAAGTATGGAGTATAAACAAAGTTTGCTGATGCAGCTCCTAAGATATCCGGTTGTCCACCCGGTGCTACTGCTGATCCTCCATAAGCTACCGGGATCTGTGCTGAATAGCCAGGCTCTGCACTATTTGCTGTGCTCACTACAGGAGTTATTGCTCCGTACCAGTTACATGTGAAGTTTTTCAGATTCGCTCCCGGCGTTGGTAAAGCACCACCCGTTTGACGATCGACGATCTGTCCATACCAGTTGCCACTGATGTCGTTATTGTTGAACGTACAGTTTGCTGCTGTCTGAACTGGAACATTCGTTCCTGAACTTGCATCCAGGAATAAGACTCCCACTGTCCAGTTGTCACTGATGAAGTTATTCATCACACTTGTATTATCCGTTTGATTACGGAAAATTAATCCGGTACGGTTGAAGTGTATGTTATTGTTATGGAAATTATTTCCATTGCTGTTGTTTACATCGATCGCTGTGCGCATACCTGTGATCTCACAATAACGAACTTCTGCTGAACTTGTCATTCCTTGAATAGCAATACCTGCTGAATTCAATCCTGAATTATTCCAGTCAGTTGTATTGTTTCCATCACGAGTGATCGTAAATCCATCGATCACAACATTGCTTGCTGAAACCTGGAATGTCGATCCACCGCCACCGATCGGACCACTTACAATAGATGAACCGATACCCGCTCCTGTAATTGTCAATTGTTTATTTACTGTTACATCTTCATTGTATGTACCTGCATCAACAGTGATCGAATGTCCGTTCAAGGTAGTTCCTGCATTGATCGCTGACTGGATCGTACAATAATTTAATCCTGTGTTTGTATTATGAACAGGACCTGCAAGACTCGCAGATACCGTCACAGTAACAGATGCAGTACATCCATTTACATCAGTAACTACTACAGTGTAATTTCCTGCAGTTAATCCACCTGTTGTTGATAATGTAGCTCCATTTGACCATAAAAATGTATAAGGAGAAATTCCACCACCTGTAACGATTACAGATGCTGTACCATTGTTATTAGAAGGACAAGTGGCATCTGTAGTTGATCCTGAAACTGTCAAAGCACATGGAGCAGAACAAACCGCCAGTGGCTGGAATCCAATACTGATGTTATTATCCGTTCCATCATTCAAATATGGAATGTAACTCAAACTACCTGAAATTCCCGAAGCTACTGTTGCCGGTGACGTACTTCCCCACCAGTTACAAGTCATATCGATAGTAAATGTACCGGCACCTGAAGCACCTACTCCTTTTTCAACATTGTATGGAGAATTAGATGTGATAGAATTATTATGTGCATTTAATGTTAATGTCTGAGATGCCTGAGATTCAAGATAGAATCCGTCACCTGCATTATTTACAACATAATTATTATTAAAGTCGACAGAAACATTTGAACTGCCAAATCCAAACAGACTTGTTGTTACATACATTCCTGTACTGTTAACTTTGTTCTGTCCATCAACTACGTTTCCGGAGAAGGTTGTTGTAACAGCTGCATTTTGTCCGGCTGCAGTCAAACCGACATCAACATTATTAACTGTGTTATTCGTTACCTGAACTGCACGATAAGGTGCAAAAACCCAGATGCCATATCCGTTCAGATTACTGTTTTGCACTAGATTATCTGTAATGATATCTGCAATTCCACCTGAACCACCATTATTATCTGAATGAATTCCACTTCCAGAATTACTTACCGTATTTCCTGAGAAGACAGTTCCAGTAGACCAGTTCGAAGCAATGGCGTCATTACAATTGCTGACAATATTATTTGTCATTGCTCCTGCTCCACCGAAATTGAACATTCCGATTGAAGCAGCATTTGCCTGAACATTATTGATCGTATTATCATGGAAATTATACGAACCACCTGTAGAAGCATATATACCTCGCAGATAAATATTCTGTACAGTAGTGTTATAAACTTCAAGATTTTGATAAACACCAAGTATATGATCAGTAATAATTCCTGTACGTGCATCCAGATCAGCTCCGCCTGCAATAGTTCCACTTGTAAGCGATGTATTGTCTCCATCAATGGTCATGTCATGAATAGTAACATTATTTGCCTGCACTAAGAAAATATTACTTCCACCTGCGCAAATTGATCCGCCACCTGCACCACCACAATTTGGATTGCTTGTTGCCGGATAAACAATTGTAATACCCTGACCCTGGCCGGAAACATTTACTTCTTTATTGACAAGAACATTATCGTCAAAACTTCCCGGGCCAACATTAACTGTATGACCGTTAGAAGCAGCATTTACACCGCGTTGAATTTTTGCTGTTGTAGATAATGGTGATGCAAAGCTATTAACTGTAACATAGTCATTGTTTGCTTTCACACGTACAAAACCAAGACCGCTTGCATCAATTGAATGTTGAATTCTATCTTCGAGTGAAAACAAATTGCTCAAACTCATTGCAGAAGGCAATTGTAATCCTGATCCAACATCAAAATTATTATTTGTTGCATCAACATCTACAGCCCAAAGTCCCATTGTTGTTAAAGCTCCTGCTCCTGCCCCTATCAAAGAGGTATATGCAGGGAAAGTTGAACCTGAACTTGTTCCTGACTGATGATCCAGATAGATCACTTTACCAATATTGGCATTAAAATCATTTTCATTACCGGCACCACCAATAACAAAAGTACCATAGCTGGCATTGTCGTTATCGTGATTATGGAATGATATAGCAGTACCTCCTGAAACACCTGAACCGTTAAAAGTATTGTTGGTTACGATTGCTCCTAACGTTACCTGTACGATCGTATTTGAATTCGTACTGATCGACTTATTGTTGATTGCAATGTGATGATAAGAAATTGAACCGCTAAGTGGTGTAAATGTATTATTATCGATCGTAAGGCTATTGTAGTTTGCACTACTTATCGCCCATTCATGATTCGAGAAAGTGTTTCCGCTTACGTTGGTAGTTTTTGAATTGTAATTATTCTGAAGACGTAAAACAGCTGTTCCCGGTGCAGATGAATTTGCAAATGTTGCATCGAAGATATTATTCGATACTGTCAGAATTCCTGCTCCTGCATTCATATCATCAAGTTCAACTCCGCCACCATTAAAGTTGTTGCCGCTAATTGTAATATTTCCATTACTTCCAAAACGGACTACTACATCGTGATTAATTGTCTGAAGTGTATTGTTGTGAAAGTTCCTCCAGACTCATCCGTTGCCAATACCTGCACGGAAGAAGCTTTGTGGAAGAATTCCATTTACAGTGTTGTTGTCAAATGTAATGCTGTTCACACCACCTGTTGCAACACGGTAATTTGTATTTCCCGTATAATTAATGCTCACTGCATTGCGATCTGAATAAGTACCCGCAGCCGGTGTTCCGTATGCATCAATAATATTATTCTGAATTATGATATTATCAATAGCCGCACCACTTGCAATGATTGCACTTTTCAATTTTGAAAGATCAACATTGAAATGTATGTTGTCGATCGTTACATTGTTTGCAGAGATATCAAACAAGGCTGGTTTACCACTTACTGTTCCTGTAAAATCAACTGTAGGCTGAGTAGATGATGCCTGGATTGTCAGACTTTTATTAACCAGAACCTGCTCATTGTATGTTCCCGGATCGATTGTAATTGTATGACCGTTCAAAGTTGTAACAGCACTAATCGCTGCCTGGATCGTGCAATAATTTAATCCTGTATTTAAATTATGTACAGGTCCCGCTAAACTTGCGGTTACTGCAATACTTGATGAAGCTGTACATCCATTTACATCCGTAACTGTCACTGTGTAAGTACCTGCGGTAAGTCCTGAGATTGTTGATGTCGTTGCAGCATTTGACCATAAATATGTATATGGTGAAACTCCACCACTCGATATCGTTACTGTCGCCGTGCCATTATTATTTGATGGGCATGTAGTATTTGTAGATGAAGTCGAAACGATCAACGCACAAGGAGCTGAACATGCCGCTGCCGGTTGGAAACCATCGTTAGCATTTCCACCTAAGTCTGTTCCACCTGTCAAATATGGTGTATAAACAAAGTTCGCTGAAGCTGCTCCTAAGATATCCGGTTGGCCACCCGGTGCTACTGCTGATCCGCCATAAGCTACCGGGATCTGCGCTGAATAACCCGGCTCAGCACTATTTGATGTGCTTACTACAGGAGATATTACTCCGTACCAATTACATGTGAAGTTTTTCAGATTGCTTCCTGCTGCAGGTAATGATCCACCTGTCTGACGATCTACGATCTGACCATACCAGTTGCCACTGATGTCGTTATTATTAAAACTACTGTTGATTGCACTCTGAACAGGAATGTTCGTTCCTGAACTTGCATCAAGGAATAATACTCCGACTGTCCAGTTGTCGCTGATGAAGTTATTCGTCAATGTTGTATTGTCCGTCTGATTACGGAAGATCAATCCTGTACGGTTGAAGTGAATGTTATTGTTATGGAAATTATTTCCATTACTGTTATTCACATCAATTGCTGTACGCATACCCGTGATCTCACAATACCGTACTTCTGCTGAAGCTGTCAATCCCTGAATAGCAATACCTGCTGAATTCAATCCTGAATTATTCCAGTCAGTTGTATTGTTTCCATCACGAGTGATCGTGAATCCATCGATCACAACATTACTTGCTGAAACCTGGAATGTCGATCCACCGCCACCGATCGGACCACTTACAATAGATGAACCGATACCCGCTCCTGTAATTGTCAATTGTTTATTTACTGTTACATCTTCATTGTATGTACCTGCATCAACAGTGATCGAATGTCCGTTCAAAGTTTGAACAGCATTGATCGCTGCCTGAATCGTACAATAGTTCAAGCCGGTATTTGTGTTGTGCACAGGTGTAGCAAAGCTTGCTGTAACCGTAGTTGTTGCAGAAGCTGAGCAGCTATTGGCATCAGTAACAGTGTAAGTATAAGTTCCGGCACCAACAGTGAAAGTCCCTTCACCAGAATATGGTGATTGTCCTCCTACTGCTGAAACATTAATGGAAACAGAACTAACGTTACAATCCAATGCACCTGTTACTACAACATTTGCAAAAATTTGTGAATAGGTAAAGTTATCCCAATATATATCATATGTTACTCCGGCAAGGGTATTGTGCCCTTGTAAGATCACATTGGCAAGTCTAACGCTGGCATCAGGAGCACTTGTTGAAGTTTCGGCCTGAAGATCATTTACACTATAGCGGAATTCACCACTTGGCAATACATCAATTTTTAACGTCACCCAAGAATCATAAGTAAATCCTGAAGGTAAGCCCATATCAATCCACGTTCCTGTTCCTGTTTCGTAGGCGCGGAATCTTGGATTGCTAAGATCACTTGTGAATTCAAGGATTGGAAAACCGGAAACAGCATCACTTATATCAAATGCTGTTGCCCAGAATCCTGCCATACGTTTTCCTGAAGTTGACCATGCAGATGGGATATATAAGTCAATTTGTGATGATCTTGTACCGGCAGGAAGATCAAACTTTCTTCCTTGTGTATTATAAAAAGCCGTATTAAATCCAACTCTGCAGGTTTCACAATCAGATGCACTGATACTTTGTTGTAAACGTGCATCACCACCAAAAACAACCGGTGAAACAAATCCTGCCGGAGCAAAACGATCTGTATACCATGTATTCGAGGCTGCAGTTGCACCAATTGTTACCGCGGAGCTGAAATCATTATCAGTTGAACAAGGCAGACCAGTACAACTTGCAGAAGGTTGGAATCCCGGATTAACAGAACCATCAGCTCCTCCAATTAAGTATGGAGTATATGAAGCGATGTTAGAATGTAATCCGGCAATAACTGAATTGTTTGTAGTGTTATACCAATTGCAACTGATATTGATACCAGTGTTTGAAGTAGTATTAAGTACTGCATTATTTGAATAGCTATTTCCAAAATCATTATTTGTAACGGTAATTCCGGTTGGTGAAGAGTTTACTTTATTGAATTCACCAATACGTAATCCATTTACAGGTCCACTGATATAATTATTCATCATTACAAATCCTGAAAGGGACGCCGGATCAGTGTTATATGAAGGACTGTCGTCACGTGCTTTAATCGCTAATGCTGATGGATTATTAATTGCTGAAGCAGTTCCCATTGATCCACAATTTGTAATTGTAGAATTCTGAATGGTGATATCTGAATAAGAATCATATTTAAGATTGATATCGATACCATTATTAAATCCATAATTCGGATCAACTCCGGAATTGTCAATTACTACATTGTCGATCAATGCATGTCTCAATTTCTCGAAGTACATTCCTTTCTCAAGGTTGTTACTGAAATCAGAATTCTTAATTGTAATATAATCGAATGTATTTGCTGCCGGTGTTCCTGCAGCGATGAAAATTCCAAAACCATTTAATGTTGTTCCATTGCTTTTAACTTCTGAACTATCCATTAAAACGTTGCTTACATTATCGCCTGTTCCTGCTCTCCAGCCGCCAACATTATTGTTATTGAATTTACACTTAATAATTGAAAGACCATTCGTTCCATTTCCGGTATTTATACCATACTGGCAATTTGAATTGCTTTCTACATTATATAAATTAATAGTTGAAGATGAAGTACGTATTCCGTAATTAAATCCGGTTACCGCAAGATTCGAAATATTTACATTTGCGACACCTATTGAAATACCATCACCTGTACATGCTACAGTTGGTGTCAAAATTGTCGACGCCGGACCACTTCCAATTAAAGTAAGGGCTTTAGTGATGACAATGTTTTCATTGAAGGAACCTGCATCCACATAAATAGTATCTCCTGCAACACAAGCAGCGATAGCTTGAGAAATCGTTGAGAACGGACACGTAGCAGTTCCTGTATTTCCTGCGTTTCCAACTGCTGTTGTAAATACGTCAGCTGACAAACTGTTATCATTTACATACCATTTTGTTCCTGTATGTGCAGGAGCTCCTGAAATAATTATTGAAGCTGTATTTGAACAACTGTTATTATCAGTCACAGTATATGTATGAGTTCCTGCTCCAACGTTGAAAGTACCTTCACCTGAATACGGTGCTTCTCCTCCAACTGCGGATACAGTAACATTTACTGATCCTGTTGTACATGTAAGTGAACCTGCAGAAACTACATTTGCATATATAGGTGAGTACGTAAAATTATCCCAATAAATATCATAAGTCACTCCTGCAAGTGTGTTGTGTCCTTGTAAAATTACATTTCCCAATTGAACACTTGCGTCAGGAGCACTAGTTGAAGTTTCAGCACGAAGATCATTTACACTGTAACGGAATTCGCCGCTTGGCAATAAATCAATTCTCAATGTAACCCATGTATCGTAGCTGAAACCGGTAGGTAATCCCATATCGATCCACGTTCCAGTTCCTGTTTCGTAGGCACGGAATCTTGGATCGCTAAGGTCACTTGTAAATTCTAATATCGGGAAGGCAGAAACGGCATTACCTGCATCAAATGCTGTAGCCCAAAATCCTGCCATGCGTTTATTTGTTGTTGCCCAAGCAGAAGGAACATAAAGGTCGATCTGAGAACTGATAGTACTGGCAGGAAGATCGAACTTACGACCTTGTGTATTATAGAATGCTCCGTTGAATCCACCACGGCATGTTTCGCAATCTGCTGCATCAATATTTACTTGTAAGCGGTCATCTCCACCAAATACAACTGGTGAAGTAAATCCTGAAGGGGCAAATCGATCGGTATACCAAGTGTTTGCAGCAGAAACCGGTCCGGTTGTTACGGCAGCACTGAAATCATTGGTAACACCACAAGCAGGTGCACATACTGTTGTTGAAACTGCTGCGCTTCCTGACATTGATGCAGTACATGATGTGGTAGAATTGGTTGCCACCACAGTGTAGGTTCCTGCAGTTGTCTGATCTCCGAAATTAATTGCCAGACCTGTACCTGCTTCAGGTGATCCAACATTCGTTACTCCGTCAAGTATCAATTGATAATTAACTCCCGTTTCAGAGCTTGCCAGTCCAACAGCTACTCCGCTGCCACCTGTACAATATGACCCGCCGCCGGTTACTGCAAATGAAGTTGGGCTTGTACATGCTGTACCGGTTACTGTAAAGTTATCTACACGGTTTGTTCCGCCGGTTCCAAATGAACCTGAGATCGCATTGGTAGAATTGCAAACTAACCTGAAATATGCTGACGATAGTCCGTTAAGTTCTGTGACTGCGCTCAAATCAAAAGAATGTTTCGAAGCACTCTTAGGTGTAGTAGCAGACCAGCTATCGTTTGTGATATTAAAATTCGACACCACTGTAAAATTTACACCATCGGGACTATAACTGAAAATAAAATTATTTGGTCCGGTGTTGCTACCTGTTTGCTCAAATGAAACTCCGATGCTATGGAAATTTGATGTGTTGACTTGGAATTGATAGTAATCATTCAGAGCCCAATGATCTGATGTTGCACATCGAACAGATCCGTTCCCTGCATTCGCTGCCCATACTGTAGCTGAGCTTGCATGTAAGGCACTGAACTCTGAACCTGAAGTTTGTAATCCTTCTTCAGCTAATGCAGAACCAACTGTAAAAATAGCTGTAGGACCCGGTGTGGCAATTGTGCTTGCATCGAATGTCCATTTAGCGATTGGGTAAATTACTACAATTGAACCACTGGTGATCTGACTGAACGCTCCTGAATTTGCATTCAGAGTATATGTATCAGCAGCATCTAATTTAATGTCATTGAATGTTGCAACTCCTGCAAAAGCATTTTTTGTAAGTGTTCCAAGCAATGTACCCGAACCGGTTGCAATACTAATTACAACGCTTCCTGTAAATGTATTATCAAGAGAATTGTCTGCTCGGAGAGCTTCAACTGTAAATGAATTCAAATATGAGTTGGTTACACCGTCAGTTGGAGTATTGACAAAGACAATATGATCTGCTGCCGGTGCCGGTATATTAAATGGATCCGAAGAAACTGAAACTAACCCGGGACTTGTAAAATCAATTGTTGCGCCTGTTACTGAACTAAGACTTGTTGCTGTTAAACCACTAAATGTAGCTGTACCACTTACGCCATTGGCAGTAGTACTTCCTCCCGGAGTCCATGCTCCGGAACCTGTATTTGCAGTAACTGTAGCAGTACTTGCAGTTGCATTTCCGTATTGATCCTGAATAAATACACTTGGTTGATCTACCAATACACCGCCGTTGAGTGCAGGTGCAGTTGGTTGAATATTTATAGCAAGTTGATAGTCTGCTCCAGCTCCAATTGTTTGCATAACTGATGCATCATCATAGCCAAGTGCTGAAACTGTCACCGTTTCAGTTCCTGCAACATGTAATGCAGTATTTCCACCTGTTGGTTTCAAAGTTAATATCCCTGCAGAAAGTGAATAATCTGTTCCTGGTGTTAAAACTGCAGCACCATACGTTACCGATGTTACAGCAGCTCTCCATGAAGCATCATCAGAAAATGTAATGTCAAAGTCTGCGTCAACTGTTGCAGTTGCGGCTACCAATGTTGGAGGTGTTAAGCCTGCCGGTGCCGGAATATTAAATGATGCTGATGAAACAGAAACTAAACCGGGCGATGTGAAACTAATTGTTGCACCAATTACCGCTGCCGCACTTGTTGCTGATAGTCCACTGAAAGTAGCAGTACCACTAACTCCGGTTGCAGTTGTCGACCCTGTCGGTGTCCATGATCCAGAACCGGTGTTCGCTGTAACAATTGCTGTACTTGTTGTTGCATTTCCATATTGATCCTGAATAAATACGCTTGGCTGAACTGCTAATGCTGCACCATTTGAAGCTGGTGCAGTCGGCTCAACATCCATTGCAAGTTGAAAGTCAGCTCCGGCACCGATTGGTTGGCTAACTGTTGCATCTGTATATCCTGTTGCAATAACAGTGACTGTTTCAGTTCCTGCTATGTGTAATGCTCCATTGCCTCCTGTTGGTTTTAAAGTTAAAATACCTGCAGCGAATGAATAATCTGTTCCTAATGTCAATGTTGTTGCTCCGTATTTAACAGAAGTAACTGCCGCTCTCCAAGCCGGATCATCAGTAAAAGTGATATCAAAATCTGCATCTACTGTTCCTGTGCCGGCAGTGAGTGTTGGTGTTACTGTTGCAGATGTAGAAGTAACAGAAATATTATCAATTGAAATTTTAGGTTGAGAACCTGAAGGTGATGGTAAACCACCTGTAGAAGTACTATGTTCATAAAATCTCAATCTTGCTGTAGCTGAATTATTGAATGCAACCGGTAAAGCAATACTTGTTATACTTGCGCTTCCACTGACATTGTTCCTTGCAGCATAAGGCAGGTTTGTTCCTGTCAATTCCGTAAAAATTGTTCCGTCCGTCGAATAGAACAACTTCAGTTTTGAGTCTCGATTTCCGGTAGAATTAAATACTGTTGCAGCGTCGAAACTGATCGTACCGGCATTTCTTCCCGTGAAATCCAGAAATAGATCAATTGCGCATGAGTTTGCTGTACTGGTTGAAAGCAAAACAATCGTGGCAGAACCTCTTTGAACTCCACCGCCGGAACCTGATGCAAATGTAGCTGTACTTGTTGAGGTTTTCACTCCATCTCCGACTGTTCCGGTAGAATTAACAAGAACAGAACTCCATTCAACACAATCTGTTCCATTAAATCCATTTGGCCAGTTGGTAGAATTGGATATATTTAAAAAATCTTCAGAATAATTTCCACCGGACATTATATAAGGTGTTTGTCCCCAGCTTTTCTCTAGCCCTGTTGCAAAAAATAAAATCGACAGTACTATAATAGCGAATGTCGGTTTTCTGAAATGAAATACATTTTGTAAGTCTGTGTTTGCAGCGTTTGCATTTTGACCTTTAAGTGTGTAGTTCTTAGGATTCATGTTATGTTTGTTTTGTTTGTTTTAAAGGGAAGGAGAGAATGCCCGGTATCGGAGCTTAAAAATAATTATTTTGTAAATTGATGTTGAAAGACTTTATTATTGTAAAGTCTTTCGCAATCGTCTCAATTTGTCGTGTTGCGGAACAGATTTTAAAAAACTGAACACTACAAATTCATGTACTAAAAAATCCTTGCTTTTGTAGTTTGGGAAATTCGTTCCTGATTTGCTTAAAATAAATTTAGCACGTAATAAAACAGAAGTGAAAAATAAAAACAACTTCGAATTAATTAAATGTTGTGTTTTCATCATATATGTGTTCATTATTGACCATATAATACAAAAACCAAAAGGCAAACCAATCCTATCTCAAGACTGAGTCACGTTACTATCAAGAATAAATGAGTGTTTCGAATTTCAAGACAATTTTCGTGGGTTAACTAGAATAATTCTGAGTGAGTTCAGAAGTGCGGTTTGTGTTTGATTTAAGTGTGTTTGTTAGTAATATGCTGTATAGTTGTTATCAAGAATTAAATTTCATTGAATCATTTTGAAATAAATTTATTTTCTCGTCTATTAAAATAAATTAATGCAATCTAAATGATTCATGAATTATTTAGTGCCGATATTGATCTGGTAAAAAGTCAAAAAAGGCAAATAATAAATCAATGCTATAAACTTCTAATTCCAAACTTAAACAACAGTCTAACTTCATTATTGAAATTAAAATTTATTGCTTGTTTCTGATTGAAATACTTTTATAATTTTTTTATCAGGGGCACTAAATTAGAAATAATATTTAAAGAACAAAATGATTTTAATATTAACCTTTCATGTAAACTCAGTAAAGACAGGTTGTTTGGGGCATAATATCCGCTTTTAATAAAAAAAACAAAACATATGAGCCAATAATTCATGTTCAATTACTTTTCAACAATAAATATTTATATGGCATTTTATGTACCTATCTCAAAAAAATCGACTCGAAATATTTTTCAATTTATAGATGGAGTAATATTAAATGAGTGAAAATAATGTTAAAAGTAACTGACACGAAATAATCTCAACCTGAAATGGAATTAAGACTTGATAATTATCCTGCATCCTTTAAGAAGATCCAAAATTGTTTATTGAAAATATTTTAATGGCTCGGTACTATTCGGATCTATCTGACCAAACCTGTTTTTATAAATTGAAATTAAAAATCCGGTGAACTTTAAATCGTTCGAGTCCAGCCTATCAGTTAGATAAGAGGAGTATGAACCATGATCAAATATTTCAATATACCAACGGAATGGATCTAAGCAATAAAATAAATTTGAATCTCTGGGTAAACGGTTGAAAATGATTTTTAAATTAAAAAGAAGACATAAATATCAGGTACGAAAAAACCCCTGTAATCTAGTGATTATCAGGGGTTTAGTTTGCGATGTGATCCCGCTGGGACTCGAACCCAGGGCCCATACATTAAAAGTGTATTGCTCTACCAACTGAGCTACGGAATCAGTACTTGTTTCTTTAAGCGGCTGCAAAAATAGAATTAATCAGCGTAATACCTCGTCTTGTTGAAAAATAATTGAGGAAAAAGTGCATTTTTTTCAGAAGAAATCACCATTTTGAGCGTTTTAATCTGTAAATACCTTAAAATGAAGGTTAAAGAAATCACACTAATTTAGAAGAAAATTATCCACTTATGAACATTCAATCAGCCAATTCAGACGAATCGATCGAAAAGTGTTTTTTGGTCATGAAAACGCTTCGTCCGCATTTAGAAAAAAACTCCTTTGTTGACATAATTAAAGATATGGCAACACGAGGATATAAACTGATCTTCATTGAAGAAAATGGAATTGCTCTGGCAGCTTCCGGATATCGTTTTGCAGAACACTTACATTGGGGAAAAGCAATTTACATTGATGATCTCACAACACTCCCTGAAGCACGCGGAAAAGGCTACGCTTCTGCTCTGTTGGATCACATTACCTCTGTCGCAAAAGAAAACGGTTGCGCTCAGGTTCATCTGGATTCAGGATGCAATCCCGCACGTTATGATGCACATCGACTCTATCTGAAACATGGGTTTAATATTACATCTTTTCATTTTGCAAAAGCGGTAATTAGCGAGTAGTAATTAATCCTACCTGCCTGCATTTGTCTTACCGCGCACAGGAAACATTAATCATGAATTCAAAAACGCACTGGACAAAAGTTCATTTGAGTGTTATTCGATGTTCAAAGTTCAAAGTTGGCTTCATAGCATACTACGAAGCCAACTTTGAACTTTGAACATTGAACATTGAACTTTGACCTAATTTAGATTCGGATCTTCCGGAAAATCATTCAGAATTCCATAAACGTGTCCCATACGTTGTAGTACATTTCCCCACATAACTGTAGGCTCTTCAATTAAAATATCGTAAGCATCCGCTTCAGTGATCCACCAGTTATCTGTCTTTAATTCTTCCTGCAGATCTTTTTTATGCCATGCAGAATAGCCGGCAAGAAATTTTATCTGTTCCGGTTTGATCTCTTCAGCTTCGATCATCAGTTTTAATTGTTGGTAATCTCCACCCCAATACAAACCTTCCGAAATCTTATGCGCTCCTTTTAAATGTGGAATGGAATGTATGTAATAGATCGAATCAAGTTTGATCGATCCACCCCAGTAAATGCAAGCATCAAACTCCGGAAAATCGTCCAGCGCTTCACATACTTTCAATTGCGTTGGTTTGTTGATGATGAATCCAATTGAACCTTTGCCGGTATGCTGACTGATCAACACAACGGAACGCTTAAAAGTAGGCTCAGGATTAAATGGCTCTGAGATCAAAAGTGCTCCTACAAATGGCTTAGGTAAAGTTTTGGCTTTCTTTTTCATACCGGATTCGGCTCGTACCATTTTTAACTCCGAAGGTTTAAAAATGTTTCCGGCATTTTAAGCCATTTTTTTCAAAAAAAACCAGTTGTTTATCCCTATTTACAACTATTTATTTTCCTATTTATCAGTACTTTATCGCCTGAAAGGGTTAGCAAATAAACGCCGGCACTTACATTGGGACTCAAACCCAATTCAATCATATTTTCGCCATTTTCGTAAAACGAAGGCTGTACTTCCGAAATTAACTTTCCTGTCATATCACTGATCGAAAGTTTCAATTCCTCACGTTTCAAAAGATTGAAGCGCACGACAGATCGCTCTGTCACCGGATTTGGAAAAACTTCCATAGAACTTACTGAAGTATTCAGTTCATCAATTCCAATCGTCCGGCCAAATTTGAGGATCATTTCCACAGGCAAGTGATCGGAACAATTGTAAAGTGCCATTGCTATGTTAGAAGGAACAGCAGCATTTGGTCCATTATTGATCGCCCGGTCAAAGTGATTTCCATCGTTACCAATATTGTTAAAAGTTCCCGGCTCATAATAAACCCCATCCGGAAGTGCTACACCATTTGAATAAAGGATCATATCAAACCTGTCATTCATACCGCCCGTTGAACCACCGCCTACTGAATTCAGTCGGGTCGATTGCGTATGGTGCCGTGCATATCCGGAATAATTCCAGGTGCCACTTATATTTATCGGATCAATAAAATTTCCATCGTTGATTCCATTATCATACAACAAAGCTGCATACCCCGGTTCGAAGGAACTGTAGAAATTAAAATCACCTGCTACAAGAAAATTTGTTCCTTCAGGAAAAGCATTGGTAACATCCCTCAGTAATAATACTTCATCGCGACGATTTGTTTCAAATCCCTGACTCGCTTTTAAATGAACTGCAAAAATATGAATAGTATCTCCTGTTCCGATAAACTTCAGTGTATAATGACTTATATCCCGCAGTGCAGTTATGATTGGCACATTCGATATAAATTCAAAAAGTGAATCGTTATAATAAATTGCATTATCTGAATCATAACCATTAATGTATGTTCCTTGCGCAAAGTGACCTTGTCCGGAGTTCATAACATTCGATAAAAACCAACCTGCTCCTGTAGCAGAAGTGTTCTCCATTGTCACCACCAGATCCGGATTGGAATATTGCATTACTTTTCTGTATTCAGGAAAACGCAAAGCTGAATCAGCAGTAGGATTTGAATTTGGAAAATTCAGGATATTCCACGACAAAAATTTAACAGGATAGTTTACTGATATCTGAGCAAAAGAATTTCCCTGTAAAATAAAGAAGAGGAATGATATGATCATTCCTCTTAAAGTTAGTTTGAACATTCGTAATTTATTTAGCTGCAATTTTCATTTTTTCAAATGTATTTCCATTGATAGCATCAATCGCTTTCTTTAATGCATTATTCAAATCATTTATCACTTCAAAATATGCATTTGTATCCCAGAGATTTCTGGCAAGTAATGCTTTCAGTTGAATTCTCAATGCAGCTTCGGAAGTTTTTAATCCGGCATCATCTTTCTTCACACCGGCTTTTTCACCGGCAGCAAGAAATTCACCGAATAACTTATCATCAAGAACAAAAGTGCTTTTGAAAGCTTCAATGTTCGGATACTTCTTAAGTAATTCTGCACGGTGATTATCTGTATAAGTCAAACTAAAATCACCTAAAACTCCTTTTCGTAACAAGTCAGTATAGAAGGTTGAATTGTTACTCGTATCTAAAGGTACGAAAAGATCCGGCATAATACCACCGCCACCTTTCACAAGCCTTTTTGAATTGGTATAATAGTTTGTTGAATCCTCAAATTTCACACTGTCAGCACTGAATAATTCACCACTTTTAACCCGATTTGAGAAATCCAGTTCGTATTCGTCTTCTTCACCCAACTTATACGGTTTCTGAATATTTCTACCTGAAGGTGTGTAATAATGTGCAACCGTTAAACGGATTGCAGAACCATCAGGCAATTGAAATGGTTTTTGAACAAGACCTTTTCCGAATGAACGTCGACCTATAATCAGTCCTCTATCCCAATCCTGAACTGCTCCTGAAACGATTTCACTCGCTGAAGCTGAAGATTCATCTACAAGAATGGCAAGCTTTCCTTTTTCCCAGCCACCGATCACTGATGAATTATAATCTTCCGGCGGACTTGTACGACCACGGGTGAAAACTATCTTTTTTCCTTCCGATAAAAATTCATCAGACAGTTCTACTGCTCTGTTCAGATATCCGCCACCGTTTCCTTGTAGATCAAGAATAAGACTTTCAAGCCCACTCTTCTTAAGTTTTGCAAGTGCTGCTTTGAATTCATCAACTGTAGAATCAGCAAATCTGGAAATTTTTATATAACCTATTGTTGGTGTTACCATATATGCAGCGTCAAGTGAAAAAATTGGAATCTGATCGCGTGTAATTGTATAATCGATCAAGTCTGTAAGACCACGACGATAAATACTCACAATAACCTTTGTACCTTTATCACCTCTGAGTTTTTTGAAGACATCATTATTAGTGATCTTAACATTGGCAACACCTTTTCCATCGATCTTGACAATTCTGTCTCCGGCACGAATGCCTAATTTTTCAGAAGGACCACCGGGAATAGGTTGAGTTACAAGAATTGTATCCTCATGGATATTGAACTGAACTCCGATGCCCTCAAACCTTCCCACCAAAGGCTCATTCATTTCCCGCATTTCTTCAACAGGAATATAAACTGAAGGCGGATCAAGATCTTTAACCATTGCTCTTAATGCATCCTCAGTAAGTCTTTTAGAATCTACCGTGTCGACGTATGCATATTTAATCAACTCCAGTGCATAATTGAACTTGTCTTGCGGTGGAGCTAACTGAGCTGTTATCTGAGACGATAAAAAATACCGCCAAGAAGAAACGAACTAATTTTATTGATTGAATTTTTCAACATACTTAATTTTTATTATGTAACACAAAGATAAGGGCAAATGATGTTAAGAAAACGCTAAATCCTCGGGAAATATTAAATGAAATGTCACAAATCATCGTGGTTTTACTCAAATCAATTCAAAATTCATCCTTTCAACATTTTTGACTCCCTTTTCACTCCTATTTCCCAAGTCCGAAAGGAACATGCAATTGAACTGATACATTTCTTCCCATATCCTCAACTCCATTTGTACCCAGATTGCGAAGCAAAGAATATTGATTGTAGAAATTAGTATTCAAAACGTTATTTGCAGAGATCGTCAGGTCAAAAAATTGATTTCCCCAACGGAAACTTCCACCTAAATGAAAATCCATTAGTAAATAACTTTCACTCGTTTTTTCAGTTGATGCAATGTTGGTTCTTTCTGAATAATTTCTTGCTGCCAGGGTTAAAAATGGTTTGTACAGATAATTCATCTTTTCACTTTTGATTGTAAGAGCAGCAGTTAATTTGTTGGAAGGAATTTCGGGTAAATATCCTGCACCATCAAATTTTCCTTCCAACATGCTATATGAAAGCTGAAGTTTTATCCATTTTGCAGCTGGTGGATTTATCGTAACTCCAATTTCTACTCCGTTGATCGAAGCATCTGCCTGATCATATCTGAATATATTAAACGTATCAACCTGATTTGAATCTATCGGGAGAATTGTATCAATACCTGAATCAAATGCATAAATGTAATCTTTGATCATGTTTGAAAATCCTTTCATCTCTATTGCAATAGCAGGAAATTCCAGCTTTATATTCAGATCATATTGCAGATTTGATTCTTGTTTCAAAGACAGATCTCCTATCTCAAATCTATTCTTTCTCGTATGTAATGAATAATTCGCGAGCTGAAGATAATTTGGTGTTTCAGATCCTGACGCGGCTCCGATCTTGAAAGTTAAAAACTTCAAAGGCTGATAGGAAATTGAACCTGATGAATTGATTGATAAATAATCGTCCTTAAAATTTATTGCTGAGCGTGATGAAGATGTATCGTTTAAACCTTTATATGTTTTCAATTCAACATTTTTCATTATTGCCTGCGCCGAACCTTGAATTAAAAATCTCTTCCATGTATAATTTATATTAGCAAAGCCTCTTTGTCCCGATTCCTTTGCATCAGGAATCCGGCTGAAGGTACCTTTGTTGTTAACTTCTTTCATGTTCCCTCCAGCACCTATATTGAAAGCAAATTTCTTTAACGGATTGCTTGCATACCGGATGTTGTAATTTATCGCTGCAAGATCGAGCCCATCAGTATTCTCAATTACGTTTTCAAAATTGTTCATGAATGTTTTATTTTCATTCATCTGATAGGAAAGATCAATTGCAATCAAAGATTTTTTTACAAAGAGAGTTGTAGTAGACCTGAACAGATTATTTTGCACTTCCTGATATGGAGTTGAAATTTTCCGATCTCTTTCTATTCCGTCTGCCAGGTTCTGAGCTTCTTCAGGTATTTCTATTATTCCATTTTTATGTGTCAGAGATGATAAAGTAATTTTACTCATTCCCCATTTTTTATTTAAACCGATTGTTGCTTTTACATCAGAAGAATTGAATTTGCTGTTAGAGGCAAAGGCACGCTCTTCCGTGTTGACCACCTTTGTTGAATCTCCACCTTGAATATAACTTGTCTCTGATTGAAAGCCAAATCTCAAAGAGTAAAACAGCCCTTTTGCCGACGAACCCTTAAAACCTGCCTGTCCGTCTAAACCAACAGTATTCGAATTGAAACGAAGTTTTACATCTCCTGTTTTCTTCCCTGTAATCGGTGTTCGCTCATCCTGCAGAATGACAACACCAAAAGATCCTGAACCGAGTATGGAAGAAGCTGCACTACTTACAACTTCAATATTTTCTATTCCGTTGAAATTAATTCCGGGTGAATAATAATCATCCCAAAAATTACTTTCCAGCATAGTTCCTTCTACAAAATATCCTACACGATTTATTCCGGAGCCGTGGATGGACAAATGTGTATTTCCATTTCCGTCTGAGATCACTTCTGATTCGGGATTATATGCCAGTGAACTTATCACATCGATCGAGCCATGTTTTGAAAGTTCTTTAGTTGAATATACGGCAACAGGTAAAATAGAATTCATAGGCAGCTGGTTATGAAAACTAGTCTGCGTAGTTACTTCCGGAGAAAGAATGGATCTAACAAGTTCAACGTTAATTACGACAGCACTGTCGGAAGTTGAAATCGTTCTTACTTCAGTCTGATAACCTTCTTTCGAAAATCGTATGTGCACAGTACCGATACCGACATTGGTTAAAATATACGTACCACCTTCTTTTGAAATATCGGATTTGTTTAACTCCGGTATATATACTGTAACACCTTCATGCAAAAGTGTTACATCTGCTTTGTCAGAAACTATACCACTGACAGTATGTTGTGCATTAGCAAAATTGGATATTGTGAATAGTATAATCAGTATTGGTACAATTCTTCTCATCATTCTTAAATAAATTCGGTATCAGTTTGCTTTCCATTGTTTTGAAATCTACTTCTGATAAGTCTATTCCGCCACAAGTCACAAATTCTTCTTTGAAAGTTGTTTTTCCCTTAACCTCATACTGATCATTCACGAGCGTATTCACTATTCGGTTTAAAGTATCCTTCGAAATATTTCCGATGATCTGTTCGCCGTCAATTTTCAATTTGTATAATATATATTCCCATAATCGTTTAGGCAATTCAATTTCATTGAGTCTGAAAAGTGTTCGCTTTGGATATTTTGCTTTCACTTGTAGAATGAGGTCTCTCACATCCCCTTCCTTTTTATTGATCCAGTTGACTGCAACTGAAAATTCATATTTCATTGCTGCTAATTGCCGTGCTGCGAATGAACTTAGTTTAAGTACGGCCGGACCGCTGATTCCCCAATGGGTTATCAATAACGGACCACTATATTCCAGTTTTGTACCAACGATCTTTACCTGCGCGTCCGGTACACTTATGCCCATTAATGCTGAAATTGTTTTATCCCTGAAATTAAATGTAAAGAGCGACGGAACAGGATCAACAATACTGTGATTTGTTGAAAACATCCAATTGAAACCGGATTTATTCGGATGTCCACCGGTTGCGATAAGTACAGCATCGAAGAGCTCTGAATCATCGTTGTCAAAAGTCAGTTCAATCTGATTGTTTTTGCCGGCTATCTTTTTTATGTTGCTTCCAAGTGAAAACTGAACACCTGAAGTTTCTGCTTCCTCCATCAGGCAATCAATAATGGTCTGTGAATCATTTGTGACCGGAAACATGCGGCCATCCGATTCTGTTTTCAATTCTACTCCTCGATCGAAGAACCAGTTTACTGTATCTCCACAAGCAAACTGCATGAATGCCTGACGAAGTTCTTTTGATCCACGAGGATAATTCTTTATCAATTGAGATACTTCAAAGCACGAGTGAGTAACATTGCATCTTCCGCCACCACTGACTTTTACTTTTGCAAGCATTTTGTTGCTCTTTTCAAAGACGATGACTGTGGCATGTGGCAACAGACTTTTCATTCTGATGGCACCAAAAAATCCGGCAGCTCCGGCACCTATGACAGCGATTTTTTTTCTCAAGACAGGGAGGGATTGGGGACCAAGATAAGAGGAAAAGTTGGTTAACAGTTAACAGGTTTTCAGGTTTACAGGTTTACAGGTTGGCAACCTGCAAACCTGTAAACCTGTCAACCTGCAAACATTCTAAAATAGGCGTTTATCAATCGAAGAAATTTTGAAATAAGAAACTATCTTTGTGGCGCAAAAAGTGCAGATTTAGAATGAACATTTCAGGAACAGATACATTACAATTATTTGAGTTTGACAAGATAAGAGAACATGTTCTTGAATATTGCCGTTGCCGCAGGTCTAAAGAAAAGGCTGAACTGCTTGCACCGGAAACCAGCAGGGATTTGCTGACGATCATGCTCAAGCAGACTGATGAATACAAGCAGACTCTTGCAATTCGCGGATATTTTCCGGATACTTTTTTTGAAGACTTTGAACAGGAAGCTGATCTTTTGGTGATCTCCAATTCTGTTCTTAGTGAAATTCAGTTTAGCAGAATCCGTTCGGCTTCTGTTACGGTAAACAGTATCCTTGAATTTTTCGAAGAACGGATCGATTCATTTGTCACTTTAAAAACCCTTGCTGAAAAAGTTTACATCACAAATGCTGTCATCGAAATGATCAGTGAGATCATTGATGCACATGGGATGATGAAGAACAATGCATCTCCGGAGTTGCAGGAGATCCGTTCGGCGCTATTTTCAAAACGCCGGGAAGCTGATAAAAGATTTCGTTCGTTCATCAATGAAATGAAAAAGAAAGGCTGGCTGCGTGACAATGAAGAAAATTTTTATAATAACCGCAGGGTTTTAGCAGTCCCATCAGAATACAGACGCGATGTAAAAGGCCTGGTACATGGAAAAAGTGATACAGGAAAAACAACTTTCATAGAGCCCGATGAACTCGTAGAACTAAACAACGACATCTCTGAACTCGAACAAGACGAACGGAATGAGATCCGGCGATTGTTGCGTGAACTCACAGACAATCTACGAACACATTCATTTCTGATAAAAAACTATCACAACTTTTTAAGTGAGCTGGATTTTGTAAGAGCAAAAGCCCTTTTTGCAATTGACATAAACGGCAATTTGCCACAACTAAGTAAAAACAGCATTGTTGAATTATACAATGCAGTACATCCACTGCTCTATCTTCAGAATAAGGCACAGTTAAAACCGGTTGTACCACTTACTCTCAAGCTTGATCAGGAAAAAAGAATTCTGATCATCAGCGGACCAAATGCAGGGGGAAAATCGATCACATTAAAAACACTTGGCTTGTTGCAATTGATGCTTCAAAGCGGCTTACTTATTTCTGCAGAAGAAAAATCGCAGATGTGTTTCTTCAATCATTTTCTTGCTGATATTGGCGACAGTCAGTCGATAGAATATGCATTAAGTACATACAGCTCCCGGTTGATCCGCATGAATCAATTTTTGCGGATTGCCAATAATCGCTCGCTTATTCTCATCGATGAATTCGGTACAGGAACTGATCCTGAACTTGGTGGTGCAATTGCCGAGACAGTTTTGGAAGAATTGAATAAACGTAAAGCATTCGGAATTTTCACTACTCATTATACAAACATCAAACTTTTAGCAGATCAGCTTGATGGCGTTTTTAACGGTTCTATGCTCTTTGACCCGGAGACATTGATGCCAAAATATAAATTGCTCGTCGGACAGCCGGGAAGTTCATACACTTTTGAAGTTGCTGAAAAGATCGGTCTTCCTAAACATGTGATCGATCGTGCCCGGAAAAAAATTCAGAAGGACAAATTGAAATTAAACAATATGTTGTCTGAACTGCACCAGCAGAAAAATCAGCTGGAAGAAGAACTGAAAGCACTAAAAGACAGTCGTGAAAAATCGGAAGCTGCTACAGGAAAATACAATTTACTTTCAGATAAGATGAAAGAGAAATTGGAAAAGGACAATGAGAAGCGCGAAGAGATCCGGAAGCTTGTTGAACTTGGCAGAAAGACTCAAGCCTTAGCACTTGAATGGGAAAAAACGAAAGACAAAAAGGAGATCATTAAAAAGTTCGTCGGTTCAATGACGGCTGAAAAAAAGAAGCGTGCTGCAGATAATACCCCTGAAAAGATCTCGAAACGAAAAAAAGAACTCATCGAAAAACTTTCAGCAGAAATTAAAGTCGGTTCAAAAGTAAGAATGCTCCGCAGTAAAAACGTCGGCACTGTCGAAAAGATAAAAAAGAATATTGTTTATGTAAATTTTGGGAATATTATGGCGGAGGTTAATATTGTGAATCTGGAAGTAGCTGAAAAATAATTCCCTTTTTTTATTTTCGGATTTTTGTACTTATGCTAAAAGCTTCGTGAACTCGTAGGATAGTTATATAAGGGATGATATTTTTAACACTTAGAGCACAAAGTTCACAAAAGAGCACGGAAAAATTCCGTGTACTTTTGTGAACTTTGTGCTCTAAGTATTTATTTTTTTATTTTCGGATTTTGTACTTATGCTTAAAGCTTCGTGACCCCGTAGGATAGTTCTATAAGGGATGATATTTTTAACACTAAGAGCACAAAGTTCACAAAAGAGCACGGAAAAATTCCGTGTACTTTTGTGAACTTTGTGCTCTTAGTGTTTATTTTTTCTAAAATAAATTCGCAATGATCTTCTCAATCGTTACACCATCCGCCTCGGCACGATAATTCCGAACGATACGATGACGAAGAATAGGAACTGCAACTGCTTTTACATCTTCTATATCCGGTGAGAATTTTCCATTTAATGCAGCATGACACTTAGCTCCAATTACAAGGTATTGCGATGCCCGCGGGCCTGCTCCCCAAGCTAAGTAGTTATTGATCTCTGCACTGGCGGAAGGCGTATTCGGACGAGTTTTTGTTGCAAGAGTTACGGCATACTTGAGAACGTTATCAGGAATAGGAATTCTTCTTACCAATTCCTGAAAATATAATATTTCCTGAGCACTGATAACCTTCTCAAGCTTCGGCCGGAAATCTGATGTCGTGTTTTTAACTACTTCTAATTCCTGCTCAAACTCCGGGTACGTTAAAAACACGTTGAACATAAAACGATCCAGCTGTGCTTCCGGTAAAGGATAAGTTCCCTCCTGCTCAATTGGATTCTGAGTTGCTAATACAAAGAACGGCTGATCTAATGCATATCTCTTTCCTGCCGCTGTTACTGCATACTCTTGCATTGATTCCAGCAAAGCAGATTGTGTTTTCGGCGGCGTCCGGTTGATCTCATCTGCTAAAATTATATTCGCAAACAAAGGCCCCTTAATGAATTTGAATTGTCTTGACTCATCAAGAATTTCTGTTCCAATAATATCTGATGGCATCAGATCCGGTGTAAACTGGATCCGGTTATAGGTAAGACCTAAAGTCTGGGCAATGGTATTTACAAGTAATGTCTTTGCCAACCCCGGTACACCGACCAGAAGACAATGTCCACGACTGAAAATAGAGATGAGAACATCGCGAACGACTTCGTCCTGACCGATAATTACTTTACCGATCTCAGCTCTTAACTTTTTATATTTCTGGACAAGATCCTGAACTGCTTCGACGTCGGAATTGTAGTTTGACATACTTTTTAATTAATAATTAATAATGAATAATTAATTGACTGTTTTTTTCCAGTGATTCAGGAGGGCACAATCTTCATGACCTTCGTTAAGTTGGATGTATGTAGATTTGATCTTTTTAGAAACCCACTCGCTCAATGCTTTGTTTTGTTTCTCACTGGTTGCAACTTCCTGGATCTTTGTGTAATCGTCTTTCAGATTTGCTTTGTGTGGCTGAGTTCTGCTTTTCAGCATCACCAGTCGATATGCTGTTTTGCCATCGGTATTATTCATTACCAAAGGTGAAGAAACTCTACCGATCTGCATAGAATCTACCTGAAAGAATAACAATCTGTCAATTTTATCCGGTGAAAGTTTTGTTGTATTAGTCTCTGGATTGATCAATAGGCCACCGTTATTCTTTGTCTCTTCATCATCAGAAAACTTCTGTGCGGCTTCTTCAAACGTTATTGTTCCTGCAATGATCTGTGATTTAAGACTGTCCAGTTGACTTACGCAACTCATTAATGCTGCATCATCAGTTGTAGGTTGTAATAATATGTGACGGATATTGATCTGATCGCCTCTTCTTTCTATCAGTTGCAAAATATGAAATCCGAATTTTGTTTCTATAACAGGAGAAATATCACCCGGCTTTAAAGTAAAAGCTGCAGCTTCAAATTCCGGAACCATTGTACCGCGGTCAAAAAATCCTAACTCGCCACCTTTTTTTGCTGATGAAGGATCTTTAGAATAAAGCGCCGCATAAACAGCAAAATCGGCTTCGCCGGAAAGGATCTTTCTTCTGTATTCTTCAAGTTCTGTGCGGACAGCTAGTTTTTGGGCTTTAGTAACAGATGGTTTGCGGACGATCTGCCCTATTTCCATTTCTGCATCCATGTATGGTAAACTATCAGACGGAATACTTTCAAAATAAATTCTTACATCACTTGGTGAGGCAGTAACATCTTTTGTAATTTTTGATTGCATCGTCTGAACTAATAATTGTTCCTGAATTACTTCTCGGAATTCAGACTTTAGCTGACGGATACTCGTCTTGAAATATTCTTCCAGTTTTTCTTCTGAACCGATCTGCTTCACGTAATAACGCATCCTGCGGTCAAGCTCACCTTCTACCTGAGAGTCAGCTACAGTAACAGAATCAATATCGGCCTGATTGATCATCAGTTTTTGTAATAACAACTGATCGAGAATTGTACAACGGATATTCGACGTTCCCGCCCCGCCTTGTGCAATATACTGTACGTATTGTTTTTCAACATCAGAATGCAGAATGATCTTGTTTCCTACAACAGCGTCAACTTTATCAATTATTTCCTGAGAAAAAGCCTGAGTACTTAATCCAATGATGCCGGCAATTGCAATCGACTTAATTACGCTATAATTTGTTTTCATATTCGGGTGCAAAGTTAACAGATTAAAAGACTTCTACATCATTGCTTTTTAAGGCATCTTCATAAGCCTGTTTCTCCATTTGTTCAATTAATTTGAGCTTCCGCTGATTAGTAATGATCATTCTGATGTTATTCCTTTCAAAGCTCAAGGGTGAGACGCTATTCTTCACCATAAAGCCTTTAATATTTACCAGGTAGATCGTACTGGAGTCCTCAATTTCAACTACGCGGTTATTTTGCAGAAATTGTTCTTTATCGTAGGTCTTGATCGGAATCTCTTTCAACAGATCATCAAATAAAAGCCAGGTATTGTCATCAAGAAAGTAATTTAAGGCATATTGATGGCAATAATCTTCCAGTAATTGTCTGTCTTTTTTTGAATTGCTTTTATACCACTCTTTAACTTTGTTCAGTTTGGGTGACTTCTTATTTAATCTGAGATAAATTACTTTGATGATATTATCCTTTAACTCAAAATTGTCGGGATTATTCTTATAAAATGCAGCAATTTCTTCTTCACTGATCACAGTATCCAGTTTTTGTCTGATCAATTCGGTTTCGTACTGATAAGTCAGAAGTGAATTCCGGTATTCTTCCAGTTTCTTCTCTACATTCTTTTTCTCATCGGCCAGATTACGTTCAGCTTTCCTTAAAACAGCTTTCTGTCGAAACCAGTTGTCGATGTAATTTTTGATGATTGTTACGCTGTCTTCTCTGCTTGCTCCAGCCGGAACTAATCCTTGAATATCTTCCGGATAAAGAAAATAATCGAATGCCCTTGCAACAGCATCCCGCCCTTCATTCTCATCGCGACGAAAATAATTGCAGGCTGAAAGCTGCAAAACGAGAAGAAATAAAACGATCAGTTGCTTCAAATTTCTATATTCAATTGATTCCTTAAAATTAATAAACTTCGAAGGATTCATAAAAGCTATGAATCCTCCGAAGTTGAAATTTAATATCTATTAACTAAATTATTTCGTTGCAATAGAATCTACGACATCCTGTTTTATTTCTACAGGATATTTTGCTCGCAACGATTCTATCCATTCTTTTTCAAGTTGGTTCTGATAATCGGCAGTGATCAATCCTTTTGCCTCATCAAGTTGCTTAGGAGCTGCAGGAATAAGTTTTTTGATATTCACAAACACTACCTGATTGTTCAGATTGATATTCGGACTCATTCCAACTTTGTGATTTACTTTATCGACTGCATCATTTTCGCCTTTGCTGAATTTGCCGGATTTAACCTGGAGATTCAACTGTGAACTTTTGTTGACACGAGCCATAAGAGTATCATCATCGTCGATCTTTTTCATCAGCTTACGGACTTCAGCTGCTACTTCCTCGTTTGCGCAAGTATACACAGTTGCTTCAACGCGATCACCCCACATGTAATTGTTTTTATGCTTGTCGTAGAATTCGCGAAGACCAATACTGTCTTTCACTGCTTTCGACCATACTTTTTTGTCTGTAAGTTCAAAAAGCAAAATTCCATCACGATATTCCTGCATCAGATTTCTGAAATCAGGATATAGTGAATCAAGTTTTGATTCTTCATACGCTAAAGTTGCATCATTTACCCACTCATTATAGAAAGTGTTAGCCATAACTTTAGCAGGAATTCCACTTTCACGTTTCACCTGGTGCTCGCTTACATATGTTGCAAAATCTTTTTGCGTATATGTTTTATTACCGATAGTGAACATAGTGTTGTTCAATTTAGCAGCTTTGTCAACTGTCCATGTACCGGAAGACAAAGTCGAGTCGATAGTAGTCATAAACTCTTCCTTCGCCTTTGGCATTTCTTTCATATTGTATTTCGTTCTGACACGAGCAATCAAAGAAGTTCTGCTCAATTCAGAACGGGAATCCTTCTGAACTTTTTGTTTCAGATCAGCCTGTAGGTCTTCATACTTCCCGATTGGTTTTGTTTCCATCAGTTTAAGTATGTGCCAGCCGTAAGATGTTTTGATCGGTAAAGAATAATCGCCCGGATATTTCAATGCAAATGCTGCTTTCTCAAATTCAGGAACCATTCTTCCTGTTCCGAAAGATGGCAATAGTCCACCTGTCTTAGCTGTTGATTGGTCTTCTGAAAATTGTTTAGCAAGTTCTTCGAAATTATCGCCTGCTTTCAGTTTAGCATAGATCTCATTGATCTTTGCAACTGCCTTTACAGAATCTTCACCTTTGATTCCGGCACCGGCTTTGATCATGATATGTTCAACTTTCACTTCACCTTGTGCAGGACGACTGTCGGTCAATTTTATAATGTGATAACCGAAACGAGTACGAACAGGCATTGACATTTCATCTTTCTTCAGATTGTATGCAGCATTTTCAAATGGATAAACCATTTGAAGTGCTGAAAAGAAACCAAGATCTCCGCCATTGTCTTTTGCAGAAGGATCGTCAGAAGAACGACGGGCTACAGCTGCGAAGTCACCGCCTTTTGACAATTCTGTACGGATCTTCATTGCTTTGTTGTAAGCAGCAAGTGTGTCAGACGGCAAAGCATTCTGATCACATTTGACCAGGATATGACTTGCACGAACATCAGTTTTCATGTGTTCGTATGCTTCACGTAAAAGCGTTTCGCTCACTTGCTTGTCGACCAGATAAGGTTGAGCAAGTTGTTTGCGATAGCCGCCTAGTTCATCGTTGAATGATTTTGCAGTATCCATTCCAAGTTCCAAAGCTTCTTTCACTTTCAACTTGTAATTGATATAAAGCTGCAAATATTCATTCACGGCTTTTTTATCGAATGTAGTTTCTTTCGAATTGTTTTTCTTGAAAACTCTTTCGAATTCACTCTTCGAAATAGGTTCATTTGCAATTTTTAGAATAACAGGATCATTGTTCACCTGCGCAAGCATACTTGCATTTAAGCCGACAATCAGTGCGGCTGATAAAAAGATTTTTCTCTTCATTGAGGTAGTTCTTGGGTTAAGAGGAGCGCAAATTTAGTAATCAATTGCTGGTATCAAAACTTCGCAAATTTGAAAAAAATCAAAGATTGGGAAATGATGGTTTAGTGAAATTGGAATGATTGTTCAGTAAATTACACTTCAATGATTTTCAACTACTTATCAATTTAATCAATATGCCAAATTGAAAAAATGACATTTGAATCTTTGAAAATAATCAGAAAAAGTTATGAGCATTTGGTTAATTGTGCCTTGGAAAGAAGATTTTCGAATTGAATTGAAGTTTCAAAATTGATTTAATGCGCTACAATCAAACGTTTAATAATTGTCTTATCGCTAAATTTTACTTTTAAAAGATAAAGTCCACATTCAAAATTGGAAATTTCTAAAGAGTATTTTCTCGTTGAGCTCTGAAAATCTTTTTCAAAAAGTATTACTCCTGTAAAACTCACAATACTTAATGATTGCATATCCAATTCAGAAACAATATTTGATTCGTTTATTGCAGGATTGGGAGAAATTGACAAAGTATTTGAATCTTCAATCTCTTTTACTGGGAGGGAAACATAACCACGCCAAGGAGCAAAGCCCATATATAAAAGGAAATCCTGTTTGGCATTGTTTCCAAAGAAGTTTTCTAAAATAAAACTATCCGGTTTCTGACAGTAGTTTATTGGTTCGTTAACAACAGTATCAGTAATCAAAACTGTTTCATATCCACAATCAATATAATTCGAACCGTAAAACCAGCTTATTATTCCTTGAGCTTTTGGAGTTGCAGTTTGATTTGGGTAAGGTAGTGGAGATATAGAATCAGAATAAAATACAGATATATCGTAATGTAATGTTATGGGAGGATAAACATTATTTATATTAATAGGAAAAAGGTAGCCGTCTGGATATAAATAGAACATCGCTTCACTAAAAACTATTACTTTCATTGCAGAATCCGGTGGTGGAAAATAACCGGAAAAAACCTGTAATGAAACTGTATCAACTGCAAAACCTTGTTCGCCAAACCTGAAATCTTGTTGATCGGGAAAGGGTAGAGCTCTAGAGTCATAACCAATATAAATTGTATCCTTTTGGCCAATTGCATCTTCAAAAAAAATAGGAAATAACCAACTTGGTTGTTCTGGTGCCCATGAAACTGAATATGTATTCTGGCAAGATAAATAGTTGGATTGTGATAGTAAAAAAAATAAAATAACGTATATGCTTTTCATAATAATATATTTAATTCAGTTTTATTTGAAATTCTGAAACTAATTATACAAGAAAGATTATACCTTTCATACTGGGAATATTTTAAATCAGTTCTTCAAATATAACACACTTTTTCAATATACTAATATCCTAAAGGATCTAGAACTATTTGAAGTTAATAGCTGAATAAAATAAATTCCCGAAGAATAATTCACCATTGAAATACCCCCTATCAACTCTTGCCCTTCACCTTTCATCATTATTCTACCAACTTCATCATACAATAAGAAACTTTCAATCTTTACAGAACTATTGAAATGAAAACTCAATCGTTCATTTACAGGAATCGGCCAAAGAACTATATCTGAAAAATTAACACCTCCAAATTCATCAACTGAGTTTAAAATCGTATCGCATAGGCTAATAATTCCTGTTTCATATTGTAGAAGTGAATCACTATAGCATCTTAATAACGGTATATCAAAATCCAACCAATCATATATATACGGGAACAACCCACCAAAGCTACCAATATCTTCTATGATCGGGTTCAAGAAATACCAGTCATTTGAATCCGAATGAACATACATCACTTTCTTTGCAATTCCTGAAATAGTTATAGTAGAAATGGAATCAACTACTACCTCTACAATTGTATCAGGCGGATTACCTAAAAGAGAAAAGGGAGATGGATAAGGTGCAATTGTTTGCCAGGAATCGCCGGCATTTAAACTGAAGTCATACAATATATAGAACGAACCATTTCTATAATGAAAAACTCGACCACTATCTGAGTACATTATTAAGGTATCCACCAAAGTAATCTGGCCTGAAGAATTCACATGGACTGACTCTAACAAGTTGCAATCAATGGAATTCAAAACTGTATCTCCAATTGAATTGGTTCTGACGTAACCTTGATTCGGGGATGAAATATTTTCTACTATGCCGGTGTACCAGGTTGCGCCATTGGGTGCCCATTGACTGAATGAATAATTTTTTGATAGTAAAAGAAAAGTGAATAAAAAGAGAAATTTGTTTTTCATGAAGTAATATTAAGAAAAACTAAACATCTCGCTAAATTTCTTTCCCGCAGATTTGCGCAGAATACGCAGAAAATTCGCAGAATTCCTGCGGAATGGGAACTAATAATTTTCAAAGAAAATTATCTGCGGATTTTCTGCGTATTCTGCGAAAATCTGCGGGAGATTTTTAAGCATTATTTATTTCCAAAAAATCCGAAGAAAGGAATCCTTGACCTGATTTTATTCTTCCTAAAAATCACCTGTGATAATTCGGCGCCTCTTTCACAATAGCAACATCATGCGGATGACTTTCCCGAACACCTGCCGAAGTGATCCTGATGAATGATGCTTTCTGAAGTTCGGAAATTGATTCGGCTCCGCAGTAACCCATGCTTGCACGTAAACCTCCGACAAGTTGGTATAACTCCTCACCTACCAAGCCTTTATAAGGGACTTGTCCAACAATTCCTTCAGGGACTAATTTCTTTACATCATCTGTCTGAGCTTGAAAATACCGGTCTTTTGATCCTTCGCGCATGGCTTCAATCGAACCCATACCACGGTAGGATTTGAACTTTCTTCCTTCGTAGATGATTGTTTCACCTGGCGATTCTTCTGTTCCGGCTAACAATGAACCCAGCATGACTGTGTTTGCTCCTGCAGCAAGTGCTTTTGCAACATCGCCACTGAAACGGATCCCGCCATCGGCAATGACACATACTTTGGTATTCTTCAATGCCTGAGCAACATCAAATACAGCAGTGAATTGTGGAACACCAATTCCGGCAATAACTCTGGTCGTACAGATAGAACCCGGACCAATTCCAACTTTTACTGCATCGGCTCCTGCCTTTGCCAAATAAACTGCTGCTGCTGCGGTTGCAATATTTCCTACTATGATCTGTAATTTCGGGAATTCATTTTTTATTTTTCAAGAACATCCACTACTCCTTTTGTATGTCCGTGTGCTGTGTCTATCGTAATGATGTCGACACCTGCCTCTACTAATGCTCTTGCTCTTTCAACACTGTCTTTCGTTACACCAATTGCAGCACCAACTCTTAGCCGGCCAAATTCATCTTTACATGCATTGGGTCTCGATTTTACTTTCAGAATATCTTTGTAAGTGATCAGTCCGATAAGTTTTCCTTTCTTATCGATGACCGGTAATTTTTCGATCTTATAATTCTGTAAAATACTTTCTGCTTCTTTGAGATCTTTCACGCCTGTAGTAGTGATCAGATTATCTTTCGTCATGATCTCTGAAACAAGTCGTTCGTGATTTTTCTCAAAACGCAGATCACGGTTAGTACAAATTCCGATAAGAATATGGTTATTGTTCACAACAGGAATCCCGCCGATCTTGTAATCACGCATGATCTTCAAAGCATCTCTTACTCTTGCATCCTTTTGCAAAGTGATAGGATCATGGATCATTCCGCTTTCACTGCGCTTAACTTTCCGGACTTCCGCTGCTTGCTGGTCGATGGACATGTTCTTGTGAAGCATTCCGATTCCGCCTTCCTGTGCAATAGCAATGGCCATTTCAGACTCCGTTACTGTATCCATTGCGGCTGAAAGAATTGGAATGTTCAGAGAAATGGAATTAGTAAGTTTAGTGCTGACTTTCACCTCATTAGGTAAAACTTCGGAGTAGGCCGGGACTAATAATACATCATCGTATGTGAGAGCTTCGCCGAGGAACCGGCTTTTTGCAACTGCCATAATTTTTTAGTGGTTTGGAAAAAGTTGCGCGCAAAGATAGGATTAAAATCGAGATTTTAGGTTAGGTTTAAAGGGGAGTTTTTTTAAACACAGAGAAAAAGGAGGAAAAAAGGGAGAGCATAGAGACTTTATGATCTCCCTTTTTTTCTCCTTTTTCTCCGTGTTTTAAATTATTTATTGCTTAACAATCTTCACCCTAGTCCCCATCTGATCAGACTTCGAAAACAGCGACAAAATATAAATTCCCTTTGCAAGTGTTGAAGTATTTAATTCATACAGCTTACCGGTAAAATTTTCTTTCAGTACTTCCCTCCCGGCAATATCATGAATACGCAAATCGTATTCTGTTGCAAGATCGGTCTTCACCTCGAGATTGTCGGAGAAAGGATTTGGAAAAAGTTGAATATTTACTTGTTGATTTTCCGGAATTGCATCGATCAGACTTACGTTGATGCAAAAATTTCGGACTGCTGAAGCTGTGTAAGGACAAGAACTATCCGTCACACGAAGACTGAAACAATGCGGATTGCTTAGCGAATCATTTGATGAAGGTGTCCAGCAGACAGTTGCTGAATCAGAATTACCACCAGTGTGAGTGAAACTAAGTCCGCCTAAGGATGACTCCAGTGAAATTATTGTATTCTGTCCAACATCAACATCGCTAGCTGCAAGTACGAAGCACGACTGAATGCCCGGTAAAATTGTAGTACTGTAATTTGCAGTTCCATCAAAACCGCTTATATCCGGAGCATTGTTCATGCAATCTCGTGCAATCAAAGAAAGATCCCGCTCTACTTGTCCAATGAGAACACCGTTTCTGAATTCATTAACAAGTAAAGCATAAACTGAAAAATCCGATTGTGTTGGATTTACGCTTACGATACCATTTGTAGTATTAATCGACATAGCAGGATTTGAAATCAACGGCTGTGTACCTGAGTATCCTGAGAAGTAAGACACAATTGAACCCGCTGCACGTAATGGAGTAATCATTTGTACAGTCAATGAATCACCTTCGCTGTCAAATAATCCCTGGTCGATAGCGAATGGACGGTTCAGACAAAGATAAACACCGGGCTCATTAAGGAATACCGGAGAGTTATTTGAAACACCAAAATTATTGATCAGACAATACACATAAAGATCATCAGACCCTGCACCTGAAATTGTTGTCAGCGAAGAAGAACGTGATGACTCAGCATGGCTTACTATCCAATTTGCACACGCGCCGGTCAGAACGATGGTATCACTGTAAACATACTTTTCAATTCCCATGTGAATGCCACCGGCACAGGTTGTAGGATTGTCATCAGGACAAACCGGAACGAGTGCTAAAGGAGTTGTCACTTGTGGAATTGAAAAACTTTGCGGCGGGAATCCGCATGAATTTGAAATGTTGATCATCACAGTACTCGCAGGAAAGATGCCGGAGCAGTCTCTGTACAAAGTGTAAGTGATAATATATCTGTTAGCGTCAAGATTTGTATAAGTCAGCTGTGCTCCGAATGCATGTGTTGCATTTGCAGAATGCGGAGAAATAAATTGGATAATAAAGAAAATAAAGAAAATTGATCTGCTTAATGACCTCATTTATTGGAATTAATAAGGAGTAAATGTAAAAACACCCTTAATTAATGACTGCAAAGTGATTTTTATTAATTAACAGGATATTTTGAAGAAATGTTAAGAACTACGTTTTTGTTATAAGCCTTAAGATAGTGCGTTTAAGGAGCAAAAGAAGTAAACTTAATAGAGAAAATCTCATTGATACTAATTTACCTTCATCATTCTCTGATAAAATACCTGATTCGTTTCCAATGCTGCAATCGATACGACATACATTCCATTTTCCAATTGCTGAAAATCATGAACTGATTCAATTGAGTCAATAATTTTTGAAACAATTTTTCTTCCTTGTATATCGAAAATCGATAATTCTGATTTTCCTGAATGCTCTATTCTTATTGTTATTTCAGAATTGAATGGGTTTGGAAAGATGGAGATACCATCGGAATTTAATTCAGTAATGTCTACAGGTAATTGCACATTGATACAATAACTTCTGGCCTGATACCCGAACACTGCGCAAAAATCGTCTTTTACTGAAACAGTAAAGCAATGCGGATTTCTGATTGTATCTGCAAGCGTTGGTGTCCAGCAAAAAAATCCTGTATCTCTTCCTGAACCAGCTACATAAGAAGACATTCCGGGAATAAAACAATTTATATCCATTGTAGTTTGGTCATTTGCATTTACATCAAATGATGGAATTTGAAAACAATTTTGCTGATTTGCGAATATGTTTATTGAAAAATCAGATGTGCCAAAAAAACCTGTTACATCAGGATTTGTGTTCGTTGAAGATTGAATTAAAAAATTCATATCCCTTTCTATTTGCCCGACTAAAATTCCGTTTCTGTATTCACTAATTAGAATTGCATAAATAGAAGACTCTTCAAGCGTAGGAACTCCTTCGATAAGTCCTGTATTCGATTCAATAGTGATTGGCGAACTGGAAATAAAAGGTCGGTTATAAAAATAACCAGGGAGAAAAACAACTGTATCATATAAATTTGGACCTGTTCTTGGAACGATCATTTCAAATACGAGTGAATCGCCATCAAAATCATATACTGAGTTGTCAATAGATAAACGCTGATTCACATAATAAATTATCACCGGATCACTGAAAAATTGAGGGGAGCTATTTACAATTCCATTCATATTATTTATAACTGCATAGGTATACAAATTATCAATTCCAGCTGCGGTAATAGTTGAGATTGATGCATTTCTGGCATTCTCACTGTGACCAATTTGCCAATCACTACATGGTCCTGCTAATGTAACAGTACTTCTAAAAATCCATTTTTGTCTTCCAGCCATTATTCCCCCGTGGCATTCTGTAAGTGCACCCGGACAAAGAGTTTCAATATCAGATTCTATTCCTACCTGTGGTAAGAAAATGGTTTGTGAAGGATATCCGCAACTATTTGTGATGATAATATCCATTGAACTTGAAGGTTCAATCCCATGGCAATCCCTGTAAAATGTATATGTAATTTCGTATGTATTCGGACCAACAATAACATAAGAAAACTCAGCTCCGGTGGCGTGGGATGCAATTAAGGGGCTTGTTTTAAATGTTAAAAACAAAAATGGTAAGAAGAATGCTGAAAGTAACTTTAAGTTTTTCATGATTAATGAATAAGAATATTTCAATGAAATTACGGACAATTTTTAAATGTGGAATTGAATCAGGATTAATTTACTTTAAGAATCCTCTTATAATAATTCCCAAGCATAATAGTAGATAAAACTTTTTGAATACAGAATTCATGAGTAATGATTTGAAATTAATTTAAAATGACAGCTGAAATGTATGGAATAAAATCAAAGGAAGCTTAGAAAAAAAATTAAATGAAATTATATGAATGTCAATTCAAAATTTTAAAAAATATCGGCTTTAATTACCTGATAAGCGTAACAGAACCTTTCCGCAATATCTCAGACCCATCCGCCTGCACAGCCTGCAATAAATAAACATATACCGCCTCCGGAGCATATCTTCCATTGGTAGTTCCATCCCAGCCTACTTTTGGATCTGTTGTTTCAAAGATCATTTCGCCCCAGCGGTTGAAGATTCTCAGGCTGTAATTTTCAGTTGATACGAATGCATTTGACGGAGTGAAAATTTCATTCAGAAAACCTCCGGGATGAAATGCATTTGGAATAAAAATATTGGGTTCCTGAATCAGACAAACTTCATTTGAACGAGCAGTGTCCTGGAAAAATATGGATTGCCCGGAGCTTCTACTGCTTCTATAACATAACAGAAATTTCCATCTGAATAAAAACTGTTCAACACTGATTGAATATAAGTTGAATCACCCGGAAGAAATGTTGCAATCGGAATGGGACTTGTTACACCGTTTACTGTCAGATATAAATTGTACTCTCCTACTCCTGCCGGCCATTGGGAATAATTCGTCCACTCTAAGCTATTCACGTATTGCTCCGGTGAAATTCCGGTCAATAAAATCGTCTGGCTCACTTGTGATTCGAATGACTTCACTCCACATGAATCGTATGTATAAACTTCGTAATAGTAAGGACCTTCTGATGTGTTTACATTGTCATTAAAAGTTACAGATGAAACACCATTCGTTAATATACTTCCAACCTGACTAAATACTCCGGTCGGAGAATCAGAACGAAACAAACGATAACCACTTACTGTGGAAACCGGATCTACATAAACAACAATTTCGACATTGCTCTCTGATGTTACACTAACACTTCTGATGTAAGAAAAAGCAGGCGGTGGCGGAAAAACAGGAACCTGACAGGACACGTTTGAAGTTGATGTTCTTCTGACAACTGAACCCTGATCTATCGCCCTTACCCTATAACAAAAAGTCGACCCGCTGATGAGATTAGTATCCGTGAAATTTGTTGCTGTCGTAGTTCCAATAACTACTTCAGGTGCACCATTTATACTCAGAAGTATATCATATTCCGGCAAAACTGTCCAAAACGAATACGCATTCCAGTTCAAAGAAACAGATTTGCTGCAAAGGTCGAATGATGTTGTGAGATAAATAGTAGAATGATCAATACCACGACCACTCGGATTATTGCAACTATCAATTGCTATTACAGAAAATGTTTCTGACTGCGATGTCGCTTGAATAGATGAATTATAAATTGTAGATCCTCTTCCGGTTACTGTATCCAATGGCTGCCAGATGGCACCTATACTTTGTAACACAGAATAAACTTTTGTATCCACTGATGGATTTATGAGCCAGCTAACAATGACTGTCCCTGTAATGTCAACAGAAACTGAATCAAGTACGGGAATAGTTGGTGTGACAAGGTCCCTGAACCGATCGCCCTTCACAGGAGAAATTGACCGGCAGCCACTTTGATCCATTACTTCTATTCTGTATTTGATCGTATCATCGCATATTGAAATCAGATCTTCATACAACATGGGTGATGGTGCAACGGATGCATCAACTGAATCGATGAGCGTAAAAATTGTTGCCGGATACTCTCTGTAGATCTTATACCAAACACTATTTGTTGGAATCAGTGGAGATCGTGTTGGGTTCCATCCCAGACTTGCATAGCCACTTCCGGGATTACTGACTATAAGTCCCAAAGCGCGGATGCTGTCTGATAACTGGTCGGGACTTCCGTTGTTAAACTTAAAAGCTACATAGTAATATGCAGGATTGTTAGAAGCATTGGCTCCAACATGGACCTCACTGGTATCATTATAAAAAAACACACTGTCGACAGCCGTAAAAGGTCCCGTTGCTGATGTAGAATGATATAAGTACCAACACCTGAAATTTGCTCCTGTGGTAAGACCTCTGTCCCAGGTAACTGTAACGTCTCCATTTGCCCCAACAGATACACAACGCATTCCAATGGCCTGTGATTCGATAAAAATCATCGAAAGCAGGAAAGAAACCACTGTGAATCGCAGAAATCCGGGTATTTTAAACATTATTCCGTAAAATTAAGATTTCAAACCTTGCAAGGCAATTATTTACGGCCAACGACCAATTCCAGGAAGTGGGCAGGGTCTAAATACTTCCGGGAAAGCTCCAGGATCTCATCGGGACCTATCGTTCGTAATTTATCAACGTACCTTTCATAGTAAGAGTAATCGAGTTCTGACAAGTAAATTGATTTGAAACGCTCAGCAAGTTGAAATGCTCCGTCAATTCCCTTTAAGAAGGTTCCCAGCATATAGTTTTTTACCATTTCCAGTTCTTCTTCTTCTACCAGTTCATTTCTCATAATGTCTACCTCATTATAAATTTCCCTGATAGCATCATTTGTGACATCCGCTCCTACTTCTGTCGAAATAAAATAATAGCCTTCCTGTTTCATAGAAACTATTACAGAACCGATTCCATATGTATAGCCTTTATCTTCTCTGATGTTTGACATTAGTCGTGATCCAAAGTATCCGCCAAACAGTGTATTCATCACTGCTGTCCCTGCATAATCGGGATGCTTACGATTGAAAAATGGCATTCCTATTCTGATCGCTGATTGAATGGCTCCTTCTTTTTCGATGTAATGTTGTTTTTGAGTCGAAGTAACAAACTTCGGATTAACGGTTTTGATCTTTTCGCCTGAAGCTTTTCTTTGCCCAAGAAAACGATTCAGAATTTTAATTGTCTCGTCAGTTACCAATCCTGAAACAATTATCATGCAATTTGAAGAAGAATATTTTTTTGCATGAAATGCTTTCAGATCATCCGAGGTAAGCGAATCATAATTCTCAGGTTTTATAAAATAGCCATAAGGATGTTCACTTCCAAAAATGATCTCGCCAAATTTCTTTCTTGCGATCGAACCGACTTTTTCATTATCGACATTTAAACGTTGCTTGTTATTCTGCTTGAAAATTGCAAGTTCTTTTTCAGGAAAAACCGGTTCATCTAAAACAGCACTGACAAATGGCAAAGTATCTTTCAGGTATTTATTCAAAGAATATAAAATGATCGAACAAAAATCAGAATTTTCATCAGTTTCATAAAATGATCCATAGTAGTCGATCATATCTGCTATCTGCTGAGCTGAAAAATTTTTAGTTCCCTCAGACATCATTCGGTTTGTTGCAGAATTCAAGAGTGGCTTAGCCGGATCAAAGTCAACATTGTTAAAAAGCAATTCAACTTTCACCAATTCCTGAAAACCTGCATTGATAGCATAAACTTCAATACCATTATCAAGTGTATATTTTTTTGCCTGCGGAACATTCATTTTCTGAATTCCTATTCTCGCAGGTTGATTGATTCTATCTATTATCAATGTCATAATTCTAGTTCTTACGGTTAGATAAATAATATAAAGTTGAGCAATTCTCTTTTCTGAAAATCTCCTGTGCACTTGCCTTGATTTCTTCGGCAGTCACTTTCCGGTACAAACCAAGTTCGGTATTTACAAGATTTGCATCTCCCATATATTCAGCAATTGCAAGATTCAAAGCACGACCTGAAAGATCCATTTCAGAAAATTCCATCGTCGATTCAACTTTGTTCTTTACTTTTTCAAGTTCTTCTTTTGTTACGAGTTCTGAACAGATTTTACTCAACTCTGCATCGATGGCTTTCTCTGCATCTGCCATTTCTACTCCTTTAACTAATTTCCCTTCAATGATCATTAATCCTCTGTCAAAATCAGCTGTAGAATATGCATTGATCTCTGAAAATAATTTTTTCTCCTTCACAAGTGTATTGTAAAGCCGGGATGATCTCCCTCTGCTCATTATGTCAGACAAAAGATCTATCGAATAAAATTGTTCGTCAAGCCGCGAACACATATGATAGGCGCGATACAACGAGCTATAAGGTATGTCCCGCTCTACTGTCAACTCTCTGTATTCAGTTTGTTTTGGTTCTGCGGGATATGGCATTCTTGAAGGAGTTGCTCTTTGAATCTCACCAAACCATTTTTCAGCCAGTGCAAATATTTCATCAGCCTTTACTCCTCCTGCCACGGTCATGATGGCATTGTCAGGACAATAATATCTGAAGAAAAAGTCACGCACATCTTCTAAAGTCGCATTTGTAATATGTTCAATTTCTTTTCCGATAGTTGCCCATTGATACGGATGGACTTTGTACGCTAATGGACGAAGTAACAACCACACATCACCATAAGGCTGGTTGAGATATCGTTGTTTAAATTCTTCCACAACTACATTTCGCTGGACTTCCAGACTTTTTTCCGAGAATGCAAGACTTAGCATTCTGTCACTCTCAAGCCAGAAACCTGTTTCAATATTATTTGCAGGTAATGTGAGATAATAGTTTGTAATGTCGTTGTTCGTAAATGCATTGTTGTCGCCACCAGCCAATTGCAATGGAGAATCATATTCAGGAATATTTACTGATCCGCCGAACATAAGATGTTCGAAGAGATGAGCAAAGCCGGTCTTGTCAGGGGATTCATCACGGGCACCAACACTATACAAAATATTTAATGTAGCAAGCGGTGTTGAAGGATCTTCATGTACTAAGACTTTCAGACCATTGGATAATGTTTTTGAAGAATATTTTATCAAGTGAATTAGTTTTTTCGGTTTAGATTCAATTTATACTATGCAATTAATAACTTCCTGCTCGCTTTCGGAGGAACCATTCAAGACTTAAAAGACCCAGAAGTATAAAAAATATTGCTTTTACATCAACCAGATCCCGCAATTTGTAATGCGAATAGGATACAGTTTTCATATCGTCGCGTTTAAGTAGCTGCGCCTTTAATTCATCCAGTTGATTCGGATAAAACATTGCTCCGCCATTTTTTTGTGCGAGTGCATTCAATAATGCATGATCTGCTACACTTTCTGTTTGTTCAGCCTGAAGTAAAGTGACCGTAAATTGTCCGGCAGAAGTATATACTTTATCAGAAACTTTAACGGAGGCTTTATACTTATAATCTCCGGCAGACATAAACCCAGCATTCAGATTATATGCACGTTCTGTTTTTGAAAATACATACGGGAAATTTTTTCCTGCAGAATTAGTGATCACCATACTCACATCCGGAGTATTGATCAGCTCATAGTTATCATTATAAACTTCGGCATCAAATACAACCTGTTCATTCTCGTCGATATTGTTTTTTGAGATCAGACGGAAATGTGTTTTATTTTCTTTTACACTCAGGTTCTGAACAGACTTAAGTAACCATTCATTGAAGACATCGAAGTTTCCATTTGCTGAATAATCACTAAGTCGCCATTTCCAGATACCTTCTCCGGCCAACACTCCTATTCTCTGCGATGTTGACTGATTAACAAGCTGCAACGGTTGATCGGTTACTATTGAACCAATTTGCTGATTCAATAAAACTGCATTGTTCGCAGTAGAACGAAACTTTCCAAAAGGTGTCAGCAATTCAGGAAATGAACTGATCTTTTGTTCCATATCGGAGCTGATCGTAAACAAAGAAAAGTTAGTATTCACTTTTGCTTCGACAGGATTTGATTTATCGATATTGTCTCTGATCTCCAATCCGGTTGCTAAAGTATTAAACAAAGGTACCGATACTTGCGTTCCCAAAATATACCATACAGGAATTGCAGCAGTATTTACTTTTGTTATAATATCTTTCACAGGATGTGCGACTGACGGCAGATTATGAAACACAACTAAATTGTATTCATTTACACTGCCTTCGAATTGTTCTGCAGTCACTACTTTTACAGTATAATTCTGGCTGCTTTCCAGTGCTAATTTAATAGCACCCAGATCAGGATGCGGAGAATTACCTATTACAAGAATTTTTTGTTTGCTTTCAATCACTTCAACATATATGTCACGAACATTATTTGCAGTAGAAATCTCTCCGGAAACAGATGACAATTCAATTTTATAATGAACAATACCTGTCTTCTTAGCATCAAGTACCACCGGAATCAATTGATTAAAATTATTTCCTGAAATTGAAATTTGTTTGGTAAATAAAGTCGACGAATCCTGCTTCACGGTTAGCGTTGTTGAAGAACCACTAAGTCGTCTTGCATCAATTGTGATCTCGATCGGAAAAGAATTTCCAAGATATACCGTCTTATTATAATTTACTTTTGAGATCAGGAGATCCTTTTGTACAGTTGTATCTCCCAAGGCAATAGTAAAATATGGAACTTTCAGAATTTCTTCATCATAAATCGGGCTGCTTCCACGGTTATAAAGACCATCACCGGCAATTACAATAGCCCCAATGTTTCTGTCCTCATACCTGTCATTGATGATAGAAAACAAAGCAGAAAAATCAGTTTGTTTTTCAGTAAAAGAAAAATCAATCCCATCACTTACCTTATCCCCCCAGTTTAATTCCTTGACCTCAAATTTTTCCTTTAATCCATTTGCAAAATCAGTCAATTGCTTTTTGTATTCATTTCTGTAAAAGGATGAGTCTTTATTGATGACAATGCTTTGTGAATTATCCTGTGCAATGATGATAACCGGTTTTTCTTTTTCACGTGTCAACGTTTTTAGCAATGGAGTCAACAACAGAACTGCCAGAAAAAACACCAGAATTCCACGTAAAGCAAAAAGTGCCTTGCGCAACCATGGATGGATTGAATCAAATGCACTATCTTTTCTGTAAAGGAGAAAAGCATATAGAAAACCGGCAGCTAAGCAAATCAAAACCCACCAGGTCGGCAATTCGGTAAGAAACTGTATATTCATAAGGAAGGGTTAAAGATATGGTTTTTGTTCAGGTGATTCATTGAGAAAACGTGACTTATTCAGACTTAATTTGTTAATAAAACCGGTGTGATTTCGGATTGCGGAATCCGGATTGCGGATTTGTGCTCTGCTTAGGCAGTATGCCAATCCGAATTCCGATTTTTTTTAAATTATGTCAAATGTCAACAACATCGTCGTAACAAACATCAGAATCAAACCGATGAGAAAAATTGTATCTGCAATTCTTTCATAATATTTTGCACGGTTAGATTCACTTCTCAATGACAGAAATGAAAATATGCTGCTGGCCATCAAGGCCAGGATCGTAAAGGCAGTCAATTCATCGATGATCGTTGTATCGCTAACCTTGAGCAATTTCAATGATGTCAGAACAACGAAACAAATCCCAAGTAAATTGGATGAAGCGTTTAAAATGTGGGGGGATTTGTCGGTTTTCATTCGTTGGATTGTCTGATAAAGATTGCGGATTGCGGATTGCGGATTGGCGAGCTGCCTAAGCATTATGGTAATCCGAAATCCGAAATTTTCATTAAATATAAATTTAGAATTCCTAACAACAAAAAGCGCCCCGATATTCCAGGGCGCTCTTCATTTTCGTGTCATTGAATGGTAAGCCGGGTTCTGTTCCTACGAATGCAGGATCCATCATTTATCTGGGATAATGTTCGCACATTACCTCTATCGACCTCCCCATCATGGTTTCCCGAAGGAGTACGGACGTGCAGCCCTTGTACCATGACTTATTTGGTCTTTCAGCTCCTGAGGTTTACCCGTTACAACTATTGCTAATTATAACCGTGAGCTCTTACCTCACATTTTCACCCTTTCCGCCTCTTCGGCGGATAGTTATTTTCTGTGGCACTCGCTGTCTCCCGAATAAACGGGATCCTTCCTGTTAGGAAGCAAGATGCACTGCGCTGCCCGGACTTTCCTCCCCTTGTCTTACAAAGAGGCGATGGATCAGCAATGACGGGGTGAAGGTAGGTTTTTTCAGGGATTTAATATGTGGGCAATTCCATAAAAAAGTGAAAAATGAAAAGTGAAAAAAACATCATTTATTTGCACCGTTAATAAATTTTGACAATGCTGAAAACTTTGTAAAACTTAATCTGTCATTAAGAAATATTAACATAATCATTCCATCCAAATTATTGTACTTTTGCGGCGCTAAAACAAACGTTCATTCACCGAAAAACTATAATCAGAATAAATATATTTATGAAAAACTTTTTTGTACTTATTACCTGCTTACTATTGTTATCAAGCCGGCTTTCGGCGCAAAAAAATTTTACTATCAGTGGATATGTAAAAGAAGAATCAACCGGAGAATCTCTTTTAGGTGCTAACGTATTTGTCAAAGAAACCCGAAAAGGTACAGTGACCAATCAGTATGGATTTTTCTCACTAACAATTCCTGAAGGGAATTACACTTTAGTCTTTTCATACATCGGTTTTGTAACTCAGGAATTTCCGATTTCCCTGACTGAAGATCTCAGAAAAAGTGCCAGCCTTTCTTCAAATGCAATCGAAACAAAGGAAGTCATTATTACCGGTGAAAAACAAGATCGTAATGTGCAAAGTACGGAAATGGGTCGTGAGAAAATTGAAATGGAAAAGATCAAAACCCTGCCTGCATTTATGGGTGAAGTCGACATTCTCAAAACCATTCAACTTTTACCCGGAGTTTCTTCAGCCGGTGAAGGCAATAGCGGATTCTACGTCCGCGGCGGTGGTCCGGATCAGAATCTGATCTTGCTTGATGAAGCGAATGTATATAATGCAGCACATCTCTTTGGCTTCTTTTCTGTCTTCAATTCTGATGCAGTTCAGAATATTACACTGACAAAAGGAAATATGCCGGCGAACTATGGCGGCCGGTTGTCGTCCGTACTCGATATTCAGATGAAAGAAGGTAATAACAAACGATTCGGAGCTCAGGGCGGAATTGGATTTGTTTCATCACGACTTACAATTGAAGGGCCTATTAAAAAAGATACTTCTTCGTTCATTATCTCTGCAAGAAGAACATTTCTTGATCTTTTGCTTGGTCCGCCATTCGTAAGTAAAGAGTCAGAGATCAGTGGAAATAAATATTATTTCTATGATCTGAATGCCAAAGTAAATTACAGATTAAGCGACAAAGACCGGTTATTCATCAGTGGTTACTTCGGTCGTGATGTATTTAAATTCAAAAGTCCTGATTCAGATTTCAGTCTGAGTATTCCCTGGGGAAATGCGACTGCTACCGCCCGCTGGAATCACTTATTTTCAAATAAATTGTTCCTGAATACTTCTCTCATTTATACAAGCTACGATTTTCAATTTGAAGGTGGACAAGAACAATTCAGTTTCAAATTGTTTTCCGGTATTACCGACTACAATGTAAAGACCGATTTTACCTGGGTACCTAGTCCGAAACATAATATCAAGTTCGGTGCAAACTATATTTATCATGTATTTGTTCCAAGTAATGCAAGCGCACGTTCAGGTGATGTTAATTTTAATTTAGGTGATATTGTAAGACAATATGCTCACGACGGCGCAGTTTATTTTAATGATGAATTTGAGTTGAATGCGAAGTGGCTTTTTAATGGCGGACTAAGACTTACAATGTTTCAACAAGTTGGTCCATTCGACCGGTTCATCAATGATCCCATTACTAATTTGCCTACTGATACCATTCACTATGATGCCGGTGAAGACGTAAAAACATATGCCAATGTTGAACCCCGTTTTGCTGTGCGTTATGCAGTGAATGAAAGTTCATCGGTCAAAGCATCGTACTCCCAGAATTATCAGTACATCCATCTGGCATCATTATCGGGAATTTCATTACCGACAGATACATGGGTGCCATCATCAGACAGAGTGAAACCACAATTCGGTACACAATATGCTTTGGGCTATTTCAAGAACTTCAAGAATAATACCTATGAAACCTCGCTTGAAGTTTATTATAAAACGATGGAAAACCAGATTGAATACGAAGAAGGATTTTTACCCGAAAATCAGGTCAACGGAAATCTGGATAACTTCTTCGTGTTTGGAAAAGGATGGAGTTATGGTGCTGAACTTTTCCTGAAGAAATCGAAAGGTAAATTCAGTGGCTGGATCGGTTATACTCTTGCATGGACAAAAAGAGAATTCGCTGATCTGAATCTGGGCAGAGAATTTTATCCGAAGTACGATCGCCGTCACGATGTTTCTGTTGTTATGACATTCGAAGCAAGTAAAAAAGTTACGATTGGCGCTACATGGGTTTATGCAACAGGAAATCTGAACACATTTCCCGAAAGATTGTATGTGTTGAGCAATGGGGATATTGTTGAAGATTATGGCGGACAAAGAAATAATTACCGCATCGCACCTTATCATCGTGCTGATATCAGTGTAACCTTGAAAGGAAAAGAACATAAACGTTTTGAATCAAGCTGGAACTTTAGTGTATTCAATGTTTACAATCGATACAATCCTTATATCATTTACTTCGACAACAAAGTTGAGAACGGCGTGGTAACTATTCAGGCAAAACAGATTTCCCTCTTCCCTATTATTCCAAGTGTTACTTACAATTTTAAATTCTGATCATGAAAAAAAGAACAATATTATCACTGTCAATATTCACTCTTGTGATTTCTGTATTCTATTCATGTGAAAAGAATGTTACAGTTGACATTCCTGAAACGGAAGAAAAAATAGTTGTAGAAGGGTATATTGAAACCGGAACGCCACCTTTTGTCCTACTTACAAAATCGCTTCCGTTTTTCGGAGAGATCAACGTTAATAATCTTATTCAAGGAAGTATTCAAGGTGCAACTGTAATCATTGATAATGGAACAATTACTGATACCATGATTCAGATTCCCGGGTTCGGAATTTATACTTCGCCGGCAATGATTGGAGAAACAGGTAAAACATATAAACTAACAGTACTGGCAGAAGGAAAAACACTTACTTCGGAAACAAATATTCCACAACCAATTTCACTGGATAGTATCTGGTGGAAGGTTGATGGACAAAGAGATTCATTGGGATTTCTTTGGTCACACTTAACGGATCCTGATACACTGGGAAACTGTTATCGTTTTTTTGCAAGAAGGATCAATCAATATACTTTTGGAGATGAAATTGGTAAGCAGAAAGATTCTACTTTTTATCCGCCGATCGGCGGATCAGTATTTGAGGACAGATATATCAATGGTAAAAGTTTCGATCTGAGTTTTCCGCGCGGAACATTTGCAGGTTCCGATAAAGAAGATGATGACAACGATGAAAGAATTTATTTCAAAAGAGGTGATACAATTGTTGTAAAATTCTGTACGATCGATCGCTCCCATTTTGAATTCTGGAGAACGGAAGAATCTCAGGTCTCATCCAACGGAAATCCGTTTGGTTCACCACAACCGGTTCATTCGAATATAAACGGCGGATTAGGTGTTTGGGGTGGTTATTCAACATCTTTCGATACGGTCATTGCCCAATAAGAATTTCTTAATAAGTTTTGTATTTTTTGCGGACAAAATTGAATTTTACGATGAATAAGAAATAGTATATTGCATTCGAATTACACCTAAAGGTATATGAAAGCACACACAAAAGAAACGCAGGATATACTCACCCCCGGGCATGCACTCGAGATCTTAAAGGAAGGCAATGAACGTTTTGTAAATAATATCAAAGCGCACAGAGATCTTTTAGAACAGGTCAACGTAACTTCTTCCGGACAATTTCCTTTTGCTGCAATTCTAAGTTGCATCGATTCCCGTACATCGGCAGAGTTGATCTTTGATCAGGGTCTTGGCGACATTTTCAGCATCCGTATTGCAGGAAATATTCTCAACGAAGATATTTTAGGAAGTATGGAATTTGCCTGCAAGATCGCAGGATCAAAACTCATTGTTGTTTTAGGACATACTAAATGTGGTGCCATTGAATATGCATGCAACGATATTGTATTAGGTAATATCACAAATCTGCTCAACAAAATAAAGCCTGCTATTCAACTCGAGACAGAAACGAAAGCAGAAAGAAATGGAAATAACAGAGTGTTCATGAATAATGTGACTACTAACAATGTTCATCTGACCGTAAAAAAAATCAAAGAACAAAGTACACTCCTTGCCGAACTAGAAGCTTCCGGAGAGATCAAGATCATCGGAGGATTGTATGATCTGGATACGGGGCTTGTTACTTTTTTTGAATAGGACAATTTCAGTTCAAAGTTCAAAGTTCAAAGTTATCTTCGTAGCCACCGACGAAGCCAACTTTGAACTTTGAACTTTGAACTTTGAACTTTGAACTTTGAACAATTTAATATTCCCCTCCAACCTTCCTTCGGTTCAACAATTCATTATCCTCAAACTCCGGTAATTTTACAGGGATTTCATTTAATGTGATCGTATCATTTAATGATTCAAGAAATACTTTCAGTTGAAATTTTTCTGTAGGTGTCAGATTAAGTGGTTCATCCGATAAAGTTTGATTTTCCACAGCGATCCCCAACCCTTTTCCACCGCCTCTGTCATAGAAATCGATTACCTCATCAAGTGATTTAAAAACTCCATTGTGCATGTAAGGCGCAGTTAGTGCAATGTTTCTTAGTCCCGGGGTTTTGAATGCATTCTTAAAAATATCGACCGGAATAATTTCATATCTGCCAATGTCTCCGTCAAGTTCACGTGGGTTTGAAAGTTTTGCAGATGGCACACCTATTACTTCCCATTCTGTTTCAACATATACCGGCGGAACAAGGCTATTGAAGAGCGGTAAAAAATGACATGACCCACAAGCAGCTTTCCCCATGAAGATATTGAAACCTGCGATCTCATCATTACTCAAATCATTCTCACGGTTGCTTATCGCTTTATCGAATCTGGTGTTCATACCGATCAACGTTCTTTCATATTCTGCAATTGCAATCAGGACAGAGCGGCCGGTTATAGATGTGTCTTCCGTTCCTTCAAATGCAGATCTGAATCTTTTTCTGTATTCTGCTGAATGTACTAGTTTACTTGCAACAGTCTGAAAATCGTTATGCATTTCAAGCGGGTTACTCATTACCCTGCCTGCCTGATCTTCAAATGAAAAAGCACGACCATCATGAAACAATCTTCTTTGAAGAACTGAATTAATTATTGTCGGAGCATTTCGTGTGAGAAATTTTCCCGGTTCAAACGATTGACTTAATGGAAGTCCGTCTGTAAATGCTTTCTCGGGCTGATGACAAGAAGCACATGCACGTAAGCTATTTGCAGACAAAGCAGGATCAAAGAAAAGAATGCGGCCGAGTTCAGCGACTTCCTTCTGATTAGCATGTGTCTTACCTGGAAGAAAGAAATAACTGTTGAATGCATGTGGATCAAAAATGGAGCGGTTTTGAAAATTTATTGCCGTTGTGAAGTATTGATTCTTCTCACTTAACATAATATCCCGCAATTTTGACAAACTTCCACTTAAGTCATTATAATACTCGCTATAGAATTGGAAATAATCTACAGAGCCTTTGGAGTATTGTTTCAACTTGTTTGTTGAACGCTCTATTTCTGAAAAAAAGAAATTCAGATCTGCTTTTTTGTTTTCACCGGCATCATGATAAAGTGTTTTTATCAATTCATCAAATCCCAAAAGTACATGAATTGATTCCTCTACTCCATTCTTGCTGTCTGGAGTCTCAAACTCAGCGAAACCAAGTATGAATTGCCTGACCAGTTGCATTTGCATTGCTTCCCACACACTTCTTTCATCGAAGACGAATTGCTCATATGCATTTGGTAAATTACTGATAAGTGAATAACATTCATCGATTGCATTATTCAGTTGTTTCCGTTGGAATGCCAGACTATCGGAATACAACATGCTTTCGATAAATTGAAAGCCACTGTATGGAACCGGAGGTGAGATCTCATCATCTTCTTCAATAGCCGGGATCACAGGTTTGTTGAGTCGAAATGCTTCTCCGGGAAAAAAGTAAATCAGAATGGCCTCTATTCTTTTGTACCTGTTTCGGCAAACCGTTAAAAGTTGTTTGGATTTTTCAATATCAAATTGCTTTACAGAACAAAGTTTTGACAACAAAGCAACATCCGTCAACAGGCTATCAGTCTGAACAGACATTTCTTTTCTTATTCTCAAATTGAAAGAATCCTCTTCACTTTCAATAAAAGCAAAAAGAACAATTGAAACAAAAATCAACACCCCAATCCGAAGTACCCGCATACTTTTAAGCCATCTCAAGTTTCTCTGCCTTATAATTTCTCCTCATTTCCCTCATAGCCGCAGAATGATCGTAAGGTACGTTTTTTAGTTTTGATTTGAACCAGGGGGTGAAGGGGATTAGATTTGGACTTCTGAAATCAAAATAACTATCATTCTTATATGTATTGAATGTCTCAAAATCAATTTTGATTTGGGTAGAAGCGAGTTTATAATTAAATCCATTTCTTGTCAAATTAGAAAGGACTTTAACTATGAATTTAAATTCTTTTCTTAAAACTGAATTATTTCCTTTTGAATCTAAGAACTTTCTTAAATTCTCTAAATGACTTTCTATCAAAGTAATTTTATCCATTTCCACAAAACAAAGTATCATCAATAACCTAATACATAAATTCCAATCTATAAACTTTTTATCAATCTTGACTATGCTGGTCAAATAATTAAGACACTTTTTAAATTCCCCATCTATAAATGAAGTAACTGCATAATAGTATGAAAGTCTATCATTATGCAATTCCGTTGATTCAAACTCATCATTATCTTCAACAATCTTAGAAAGATGGTTTGTCGCAGACGTGATTTCGCCAATTGACAAGAAACAAAGAAATTTCATTTCGTTTATTATATCCAAATTGAACTTATTTACTATTTTCAAATTATCAATTTCTTCAAAGTAAGAAATTGCTTTTTTAAATTCAAATGTCTTTATTTCAAATTCACAAATATTAAGTAAGCAATTTAACAAATCATTATTCTTATTTATTTTTGAAGAGGATCGCTTCAAGTGTGCATAAAAAGAATGAAAATTTATTTTTGCTTTTTCATACTGTTTTTCATTGGAAAGTAAAATTCCTTTTAAATAAAATAATGAGGATTTTATCCTTGTTGATTTTATAATAATAGACTCCTCTTCTAATTTTTCTATTTCAATTTGTAGACGATCTTTCATTATAGAATCTTCACCACTATTTTTTAAACTGGTGAAATAACCTAATAAATAGGAAGATTTATTTAATGCTAAATTACATCTATTATAATAAGCTATTTCATCATTAAGCTTATTAAAACTTTTAATTCCTGACCTTCTACTCAATCTTATTAGCTTTGTATTTAAAGCGATCAATAAATAATCAAAATATTCAAGATCTTTACATCCCTTTATAATCTGATTAAGATTAATTAACGCCAAGCTATTTAAACCATGAATTGAAAGTACATCGTAATATAGAAATCTTCGTTTAATTTGAAATAATTCTCTGTGTCGCTCTGAATGCAATGATTCATTTGATAAGAGATCCTTTGAGATCAAACAATCTAATATTTTTTCTGCTAGTCGTTGACATAATTTTTTAAATGCAACATGATTATCATAACCATATAAATTTAAAACACAAAATTTATAATCGAAATTAGAATTTCTAAGAATTATTCTTAATAACAATAACATTTGAGAATCGGTGTTTCCTGAAACAAGTTGATTAAATGTTTTTCTTAGAAATTTTATTTCAACTTTTGAAAGTGCTAATACTAATTCTCTTAATTTAATAAACTCATTCATTCATTTTCAAATTTTCTTAAGTTCAAAAATAGTTTATTTTTTTAGAAATAAAAGCAAATATCTTAATTTATGAGGTTTAATTCTAATTGAAATCTTGTCCCATATTCATCTTTCTTTTCCTAATTAATTAATTGGTCTGCTAGTATAATTGCATAATCAAACCCATATAAAATGAAAAACAATAGCAGAATCAAAGACGAACTTTTATACGACTTAGGTTGTACTTTTAGACAACTCCGATTAAGAAAGGGGTTTAAATCCGCAGAGGTATTTAGTTATGAAAATGAATTAAATCGAACAGCATATTGGAGGTGGGAAAACGGCGAAAACATTACGATGAAAAATTTTCTGAAACTTTGTAGTATTCACAACCTAACTCCAAAAGAAATTTTTATTATGCTTGATAATAAAAGAAATCATATCAAAAACGAAAATTTATTAAATGAGCCTGGCAGTGTCCTATATAAAAACAAAAGAACAAAGAAGTAAATGGATTAAGCGGAAATTTTATTTCGAACCCAATCCTCAAAGTTAATTAACTCTGGGGATTTGATCTGCCAGCTATAATTGTCAGATTTCAAAATTGCTAAATATTTAAACAAGAGTTTATTTTTAACTTTTATTCTATTCCAGTCTACACTTTCTCGGACAATTACAAGGCAAATTTTCATGATAACCAAAAATCGAGGATTTAGATAATTAGTTTTAGACAACCTTTTCAAATATTTTTGCATATTTCCTATTGATAAATCCAAAGAATCAAATTGACCCAATTCAATTCTACTTAAAATAATTAATATTCTTCTTGAAATATTCCAACCTTCTTTATCCTTTTCAATTTCTTTATATTGCTCTAAAAGTGAAATACATTTCAAGTAATTTCCTTTTTTGAACTCAATACATGCCTGATAGAAATTGAACTTACTGAATAAAATTTCTGTCGATATATTCCTATTAAAAGAATTATCAAATGACAAATATTTCTCGCATGCATCAAAATTATTTTGATAAAAATATGCATAGAAAATAGTTTCATCAACTATTTTCTGAGTTAAATATATACCTTTAAAAAATTTTCTTGAATTTTCTGCATTCACGATTGATTGATTATATTCCCTAAGAAGTAAAAAGTTATTAGCAATATTTAAAAGTATAGTGCCATATCTATTATCAGTATAAACGGATTCGTTAGTTTTCACTAATCTTTCCAATTCAAGAAGCAATAAGTTAGAACTGGAGTAATTATTTGAGATTTGAGCTTGTTCAATTTCCAAGCTTATTAAGTAATACCTTACTAGTGAAGATTTCGTTTTATTGTAGTATTCTTTAATAGCAATAATTGCAGAATCAAGATCTTTTTTATAATAATTAAATTCCGAATGCCGGCTAATTGTATTTAATATTGTTTGATAAATTCTTTGTGACCTAGACAATCCTAACCATTTTATTTCGGCAAGACTAATTTCATTTTTAATATTTTCAATCAGTGTTTCCTTTCCAAAAGAGGAAACAAATCTTAACTTAGAATTTAAAGCTTGGATTAAAATATCATAAAATTCAAAAGAATACGATTTTGAAATTACTGAGTTATATATTTGCATTAAATCATCATTCATTCCCCTCAGCTGAATGATATCGGCTTGAATAACTTTTTTTCGAAGTTCAAAAGAAAGATTATTTCTTCTGGAGTAGCCCGAACTTTGAATTGAACTATCTAAAAGAAGGACGTCATAGATAAGATCTTTGAATCTATTGCAAAGTTTATTAAATGCGAGGTAATTTAATTTTCCATAAATATTATTTTTGAATTTCACTAGATGATATTTCCTTATTAGTTTTTAAAAGTTTTAGAAGCATCAAACTTTTGGATCCTGCATGTGTAATTTCTGAACTGTCAATTTGCTTTTTCAACAAATTGATTTCTCTAGTACTAAGTTTAGAAACTAACCTCTTAAGCGAATTAATATTATTCATTTCAATTCCATTTGTAAGAAAGCACAACAATTAGTCAAATCATGTAGTTCAAGCAGATATAGATTTGCTTCAAACATAAACCTTATAAACATGCTTGAAACACTCATTGCCATTTTATTGAGTTTAGGACTCAATTTCACTAAAACTGATGATGGAAGAATTCAGTTAGATAGTGGAGCATTATCTAAACTTGAATCTTCAACGGAGTATCAAAAGACCTTTTCGTCTGGAGAATCACCCATTGTGATCGTTCCAGACATTGATCCAGAAGAATCTCCAATTGTAATTGTTCCAGATATTGATCCAAAAGAATAATTATCTGTTCTGACTAATATTTGTCATATATGGACAATAATTCAATGTCTCAATTGGTAAAATTGCAGGATTTATTTCAATTTCACAATTTTTCTCTTTCAATTTATATAAATTACTTATTGTGAGAGATTTAAATTAAGGAGGACCGCCATAGAAAAAAACAACGCAACACACACTTTTTAGCGAAACTGCGAATTTCGACTAAATGATGATATAGGGTTAGGCCGAGGTGGCTTAACCCTATGTCTATTTATTTTCATTATGTCCCTTTTTTGGGGAGGAGAACCACTCTACATTTGAAGAGTAATTAGAAATAAGCATCTCTCTCCTCAGAATGTCAACCGAAAAAGTCCATAACTATCCATTCTCGGAATCGTCTCAACCACGACACCGCTTTGAGAACATCGTCCTGATCGACGATGATACTGTGGATCTTTTTATCAATGAGACTATCCTAAGAGCTGCCGGAATTTCCAAAAACGTAAAAGTGCTTTCCAGTCCGGCTGATTTCATAAATCAACTCCTCAATACAGAACGTTTAAGTGATGTGCCTGAACTGATTTTCTTGAATCTGCAAATGAGAGGACTTCAGAATTTCGATTTCATGACTGAATTCAATTCACTTTCTGACTTTATCAGAAACAAATGCAAGATCGTTGTCATCACTACTCATCCAATCGTAAAACTTATTTCTAATACCAGCATCGTCCGGTATCTGCAAAAACCGCTCGATGTATTCCAATTAAAAGAATTTCTGCCGTAAAATTCTACCCCTACTAACCCATAAAAATCTAACCCATGGAAATCATTCACAACCAAAACACCGCTCGCAAAAACGCATTCTCACATGTACGTGGCGGAAAAGACACTTCAGACATCCTGCGCGATGGAGAAAAAGATCTTCTTGGTCAAATGGCTCTTGCATTGACCGTGATCTACGGAGGCGAAATCAAAAGCCGCCGGGGATTAACAGCTTAACAATTCTGACGAAACTGTTCTTGATCGACTAACACGAAACACAACAAAAACAAAAAAACGTCATGGAAAAAACTAAAATCAATATCCGCAGAAGTAAATTCGCATACTCAGTAATCGACTTCACTCTGCTTTTCGTTTTCATTCTTCTACTAATAAGAATGATCGAATAATAAAAATAGTGTGGGTTTCAAACTATGAAAACCAGGAGCCGGGTGAGGTGTGGGTCCTTTTACCCCGGCTTTTTTTTCTTTTTTCTTTTTTCTTTTCACTTTTCACTTTTCACTTTTCACTTTTCACTTTTCACTTTTTATTGATTTACCTACAATCGCCACCTTAATCTCATTCAGGATAGTAGGATCATCTATATTGGAAAGAACTACATAATCAACGCCATTTGCAATATTTCTGATCACCGTAGTATCTTTCCTGATCGATTTTTGCTAATAATAGCTTAATTTCGAATATAAATATTCTTGATTAGCAAGAATTAGTTTTCCAGTATTACTTGAATTGATAAATTCGTAGAATATTAATTCTACCATGTCATACCCCTATCAAATAAGATCACTTGATCAATACCATTCTGCCTACAAGAAGAGCATTGAAAATCCTGAAAAGTTTTGGGAAGAAATTGCTGAAACTTTTTATTGGACAAAAAAATGGAACAATGTTCTTGAATGGAATTTTTCAGAACCAAAAATTAAGTGGTTTGAAGGAGGACAATTAAATATTACTGAAAACTGTCTTGACAGACATATAGAAAAGTTAGGTAATACTCCGGCAATCATATGGGAACCGAACGATCCTGAAGAACATCATCGTGTTCTTACTTACAAAGAACTACTTTTCAAAGTAAAACAATTTTCGAATGTTCTGAAAAATAATGGTGTTCAGAAAGGTGATCGTGTCTGCATTTATATGGGAATGATCCCAGAACTTGCAATTGCTGTTTTAGCCTGTGCCCGGATCGGAGCGATTCATTCAGTTGTATTTGGAGGTTTCTCAGCGCAATCGATTGCAGACCAGGTTACTCGATGCAAAAGCAGAATATATTGTTACCTGTGACGGTGCTTATCGCGGTGCAAAAGACATTCCTCTCAAGAATGTGATCGATGATGCATTGATCGCCTGTCGGTTCGTCAAAAGAGTTATTGTCTGTACCCGCACCCGCACACCGGTTTCGATGATCAAAGGCCGCGATGTATGGTGGGAAGATGAGATAAAGAAAGTAGAAACACAAGGCAATCCCGATTGTAAGGCCGAAGTGATGGATGCTGAAGACATCTTGTTCATACTTTATACATCCGGATCAACAGGAAAACCTAAAGGTGTTGTTCATACTACAGCAGGATATATGATCTGGGCAAACTACACGTTTGTAAATGTTTTCCAATATCAACCGGGCCAAATTCATTTCTGCACTGCAGATATTGGATGGATCACAGGACATAGTTACATTTTGTATGGTCCCTTAAGTGCAGGTGGAACTACGTTGATGTTTGAAGGTATTCCTACATGGCCTGATGCCGGAAGGTTCTGGGATATTATTGACAAATACAAAGTAGACATTCTTTATACTGCTCCTACTGCCATTCGTAGTCTGATGGCATACGGATTGGATTTTGTGAATGGAAAAGATCTTTCATCATTAAAAGTTCTTGGAACTGTCGGCGAACCTATTAACGAAGAAGCGTGGCATTGGTATCATCAGAATATCGGAAAAGAAAAATGTCCGATCGTTGATACATGGTGGCAAACAGAGACCGGAGGCGTATTAATTTCTAATCTTGCCGGTGTTACTCCACACAAGCCTGCACACGCAACATTACCACTTCCGGGAGTACAACCGATTCTAGTAGACGAGAATGGAAATGAAGTATTGGGGAATGGTGTCGGCGGAAATTTATGTATGAAATTCCCTTGGCCGGGAATTCTAAGAACGACCTATGGCGATCATGAGCGTTGCAAACTCAACTATTTTGCTACCTATGAAAATTTATATTTTACAGGAGACGGATGTTTGCGCGATGAAGATGGAAATTACAGAATCACCGGACGTGTTGATGATGTATTAAACGTAAGTGGACACAGAATAGGAACCGCTGAAGTTGAAAATGCAATTAACATGCACGCCGGTGTAGTTGAAAGCGCTGTTGTTGGTTATCCTCATGATATCAAAGGTCAGGGCATATATGCTTACGTGATCTATAATGGACATCATGGCGACATCAATCTTGCGCGACAGGATATCATACAAACAGTGAATCGCATTATCGGACCAATTGCTAAACCCGATAAAATTCAATTCGTATCAGGCTTACCAAAAACAAGAAGCGGAAAGATCATGCGTCGGATTCTCAGAAAAATTGCAGAAGGAGAAACTTCGAATTTAGGTGACACTTCTACTCTGCTTGATCCGGGTGTTGTGGAAGAAATAAAAGTCGGGAAAGTTTAACTTTCTTTATTTACTTATTTATAATTCTCAAATATTCCACAAGGACCAACTTCTTCTTTGTATTGAGTTTGATGAAACCCGATTAATTTGCGATAGATGATTCAGATCATGTGCAACCCATGTAGCTAATAAATTTCGTAATGTTACCCTACCGAACTTTGGATGAATTCCTTCTTTTTCCAGGTTTGATTCGTTGATCTTCTTTGATCGTAGAAATTCAAGATTCTTTTTCCGGGCAACATTGAATTCTTCTAATAACTGATTCATTGTTTTTCCTTTACTTTCTTCAAGTTGAGCAAAGCGATCGAATGGTTAAACGTTTTATTTCCGGAATCAGGATAAAATTATTTCTATTCTGGCTATCCAATCTGTATTCTCTCCATGCAAAAAGATGACCTAAAGTTACATCAAACGGAGACCATGTTTCTTGTCCTTCATTGGCATGAATCCATTTTCTGAAAGATCTTTGAACTGCAATTTCAAAATCAAAGGTGTCTTTTTCAAGAATTTGAATTGCTTCCTCTAAATTATATTTCATAATTCAAACAAATTAAAGTTTCAAAGTGGAAACTGCACCCCAGCTGAGAGTATAAATTCTGCAGTATAAAATGAATGGTTAGCTCTTCCTGTTCCTATAGTAAGTACATTAGTATAATTTGCGTAAGTTCCTTTAACCATACCTTCAGCAAAAAAATACTTTCCATATTCATATCTTAATCCCATTTCCATTCCTGTCACATATCCGGCAACGTGAAAAACATTATCTAACCGCTCGCCAAATAAGGTTACGTCAGTCTTAGGAATCACAACTCCCCCGCCTATCTTGCCCACTAAACTAAACACATGATTATTACTTTTTGAAGTGTGAAACCGATGCTTCTTCAGAAAATTGATCATAAGAAAATTTGCACCATTGGTATGTTCAAACCTTAAAAAACCGGGAGTGATCAGAGTATCTACATCATAATATTGTTCATGGATAAATCCGGTCAAATGTGCTACCTGATAATCATGCATGACATATTTTGTATGATCAAAATTTATTTCAATTCCGAGATCATTTGCATCGTTAAAATAATAACCTAGTCTGTAAACATACTGCGGAATGGAAATATCTGAATTAAGTATCTGATCATAACCGGGACGATCAGATGCTTCTACACCGTACAAAGTGAAATCATAATTGTCAGTGCCGGCATCCTTAAAATGAAGATCACTTTTTGAAAAATAATCTTTATTATAGCCCCAGGCAAAATAAAATCTGCCTTTCGTTTTTTCTTTTACAAATTCCTGAGCATTTGCATTCAATGCAAAACTTATAATACTAAGAAATACTAATTTGAACTTATTCATATAATCTGGGCAATTAATTCTGCCACGCAAAGAAACAAAAAATATAGTCTTTAGTCAGACCTATTTCGCAAATTCATTTAAACATTATTAAGTGCGAATGCGCCCTTTTTCAATCAGTTTTGACAAATTTTGCTAAATAACTAGATTTAGTTGTTGTGATTTTCATCACATACCAGCCAGAAATCAGATCGCTGATATAAATAACATTATTTAGGTGAATATCGTTTTTTATGATCTTGCCATCGATTGAGTATATCTGAATAGATAGAATCTCATTTAACGGTAAAGCTATCTCTAAAAAATCCTTTGCCGGATTCGGATAAACAGAAATTACCGAGAAGAATTCTTCAACAGAATTTGGAGGACAATTTTGCAAAACCCCGTTCAGTCGATTGAAACTTCCTTTGTATGCCTGTAAAAAAATGTTTGCAAGAGTATCGTCGTGAATGATGAGAACATTTTCATCGTTCTTTGTTTCTGCAGCTGTAGTCCAGTTATGTGTTCCGACTTCTACAACAGGATCAGAATTTGGATCACATGCATCTACGATCATATACTTACTATGGAAAATAGAATCAGGATGTGTAAATACCTTGAGATCATTTCCCATTACCGGTGAAAGTATCGTGTGTGCATTGAATCCAATGCTATACTGATCCATGATTCCGGTGACCTTAACGCCCTGATTGATCTTGTAAACAATTGTATCAGCAATATCAGGACGGGTAAATGTATAAACACCAAAATTGAGGTCGTTGTCGGCAGAATTAATAACATTGATCAAGTGCGAATTCGTATTATCGGAAGGACTAAAATATAATTCAACTGTCTTCCCTTCCACCTGAAAATAATGTTGCGTATTATTCGTCTTAAAGGGGCCAAACCTTGAGGCACTTGTATCAGGTGTCATTCCTGTACTTCCCCACATCTCATTAAACTCTTCCAGATAAGTCTGAGCAAGTGGTTGATCATTTATGATCACAAGATTATTTTCATCTTCATTTATCTGATCAGCATTCCAGTTAGCAGAACCTGTAAATACCATGGCATCTGCAGGATCAGATGAATTAGCATCGAAGATCACAAATTTGTGATGCATAATAGCATACAATGCAGACGTTGGTGATGCTAAAGTCGGAATCGAACTATTTAACAAGGACAGACCGGTATTTCCAACACCACCGCAATAGATCCATCGAACCTGCCTGCCATTTGCCTGAGCCTGATTTACTGCATTTGCAATGTTCGACATCTGACCATATTGATCGTAACTGAAAACAGCTATGTCAATTGAGTACTTTGCTCTCTGAATGTAAGCGATCAAGGTGTCATCATATGACCGATCCAGATAAACTGCATTCACTCCGGTTGAAATAGTCGTATCGACCGGTTGAGTCGAATAGACTTTAATTTTATTTTGCCCGGATACGACTATAGGAAACAATAGGATCAGTAAAAGTATATTTTTCATTCTTATGCAAAGAAAAGAAATATTTGCAACCGCATTTAATAAAGATATTAAAAGATAAAATTTATGCATTTGCAATTGAAATATTCTTTTATATATTCACATCTGTTATTTTTACAAAAAAAAATAGCAAATCATAAAACACACCACACATGAAAAAAATCACTTACTTACTCTCAATCGTTATCCTTTTTGTTGGCTGTAATCCTGAAGAAACAACTGTTTCACCGGAGTTACAAACCGGTCCTTTACTTGTCCAAAAACAAATCACTTCTGAAATTCCCTCCGGAGAGCCTTATACCCAAAAAGAGATCGATAAATATATGTACGATAAAGTTCAGACAACAGCAGACTTTTCATGGGAAAATAGCGATCTGAAAATTCTGACCAGTGCTGCAAAGATCACAAATCTTGTTGCCATCGGATATCAACCTGCCGGAAAAAAAGATGTGAGGAATGAACTTCACCGAACAAATATAAAATCAAAGGAGTGGAAAGCTGTTCACGATGCCATTATCGAACTTGTAGTGATGGATCTGAGAAAAGCGGGAAATGAAAATGTGACACCTGAAAATATAGTTTCAGAAGATGACAATACGCTTCCGATAATTGTCTTCAAAATTTCTGACAAATCTATTCTTACAAAATTGTATAATCTCGAAAACGTACGTTACATTGAACCTTTCGGTTACTGGCCTACTACTTATATAAACGAACGAGTTGCTTCTTCTTCCGGTTGTTCGGGTTCCAGTCAGGCTTTGAATGCAAGTGATTATACTACGATAACACCGGGATGTAAAATGTCATGGAATTTCAACAACGTTAATGTTCCTGCAGCCTGGAATATTGCCCAGGGATTAGGAATTACTGTTGGCGTTATTGATGCCGGTATCAGTTCGAGCCAGACATTACTTGGAAGTAATTTCAACAATGGCGAATCTAATGTCGGAAGAACATTAACCACTGATTACACTTACGGATCTACGGCTTTCACAAGCTGTACACATGGAACAAGCATGAGTGGAATTGTTGCCGGTCCGAGAAATAACCTTGGTGGCCCAACCGGTGTTGCTTACAAAGCTAATCTGCATTTTATCCGTGGTTGCAGTGATGTTGTACTCGACGAATCCGCTGAGTTAAGTGGCGTCAGAAATGCTTTGGTAAGAATGGGAAATATGATTCCGTTAAAGATCATCAGCATGTCAGTCGGAACTCCATTTAGCAGTAGTACTCTACTTGATGGAGTATCTTATGCTTCAGGAAAAGGCAAACTGCTTTTTGCAGCAGCTGGAACATCTTTTAGCTGGACTTCGTGGTGGGGAGTAATTTATCCTGCTAACTATTCACAATGTGTTGCAGTGACGGGAGTAAAAGAAAATGGAAATACCTGCAACGATTGTCATGATGGTAGTCAGGTTGACCTTACAATTCCAATGGCAAGAAATACAAACAGTTCAAGAACTACTTTGTCTTTACCAATGAGTGGTTATAATCCAAGCTACGTAGGCGGTTCATCTTGCGCAACTGCAATGACAGCCGGTGTTGCTGCATTGGTCTGGTCAGTGAATCCCAGTCTTACATCTTCACAAGTCCTGTCTTGCCTAAAAGGTACTGCACAATTCTACCCCAACTTATCCGGCAGTAAAGGCTATGGAAATGTCAATGCCTACGCGGCGGTGATGATGGCAAGCGGGTTGTAAATAGTGATAATTGAATAGTTGAATAATTAATAGTGAATAATGGGCTTCGTGGGAAGATAATTACAAGTTGTAAGTAGTTTCCTACGTAGCCAATTTTTCACTTTTCACTTTTCACTTTTCACCTTTCACCTTTCGCTCAATAATCAATCAACTCCGGCCCCGATTCCTGAGGCGTTGTTTTCTGATTCTTACGTTTTGAGAAAAGGCTGTTGTCCGCCTTACCGATTTTATAGGAAAAATTTAGCATTGCAACACGGGATTCACGGCTCCGGGAACCTTCTGTCCGGTAATATTCACCGAAGTTAATGTATTCAAATTTTCGCATTGCGAAGACATCGTTTACATTCAGACTCAATGAAGCTTTACCATTCCATAGATCTTGTTTCAATCCGACATCAATACCACTCATACCTTTGATCTCACCATTTACGGTAGTCATCGGTGCTAAATAATTTCCTGTTAACTGAAAGGACGTATTCTTTGCAACCCGCAGACTAACATTCAAACGTGAGGACCATTGAGTAGAATTTGTCTGGTAATCTGAATTTACGTTTGTACCATTAATTTTACTTTGGTAAATATTAAAACTTCCCATCACGGAACCAAGTTTCTCGAAAGAATAACGCACGATCAATTCACCACCCGTATTTTCCGAAGAAGAAAAATTTGTTGTTGTCATTGTTCCCACTCCTGTATTTGCATCTACTGTACGGTATCTGCTGATAAGATCATCTGTTCTTCTGTAAAAAACAGATGTCGTAATATTCCAGGATTTTACATTCAGGCTATTAGATAATTCAAGAGCATTCGTAAATTCAGGTCTGAGAAATGGATTTCCCTGACGGATATTCAATGAGTCTGAGTAATCAACAAATGGATTCAGTGAACGGGAATCCGGACGATTTACCCGACGACTGTAACTCAACTGCAGATCACTTTTCGAAGACAATGGATATTTAAAAAACGCACTGGGAAAAAATGAGATATAATCATTCTTATATGTTTCCAATATTGTTTGTGATTCAATTGATGCAAATGTTTGTTCAGCCCTAAGGCCAAAATTATAATCAAGTTTTTTAATTTTACTTGTAAACATTGCATATCCGGCTGCTATCTGTTCATTGTATACAAAGTGGTCTGAGTTAAGATTGTTTCTTTCATACAGGCCGCTATTAAAATTGAGGTCAGAGTAATTCAATTCATTGTCGAGAAAGCGGTTTGAACTTTTTAATCCTGCTTCAAGTTTGCTGGTTTTATTTATTGGCTGAACTAAATCTGCCTGTGCAATAATATTCTGATAAGTATTTTCATTATTATTGATCTGATAATGCAGATCAAAAGCAGAATAAAGACTGCTGCTATATTCATTATCTGATTCCCTTAAGCTGGAAGAATAAGATAAGTTAGCAGTAAATTCTCTGCTTGTTGAATCCCATGTTCTTCGGTAATCAGCATTCAGATCATAATTGAAATTATTATTTGACTCGATGTTATCACGGTAATATGTATCAAATGTAATTTCCTCCGGAGTGAAAAAACGATATTGAATTTGTTCCGGTCTATTATCATCTCTGAACGACACAGAGCCACTCACACCAATTGTATTGAATTTATTTACAAAAAAATCTGCCCCAAGTTTTCCTACGTGATTATCATTCTTAGAAGTTCCCTGTGAACTGGAACTGTAGTAATATGGAGATTGTCCGGAAAAAAAATTATATTGTGTACTCATTCCTTTGTTACTGCGGCTTTCATGTCTGTAATTATAATTTGCATAAAGATTCACTCTTGGCGAACGGTCGTTCCCGCCTATTCCGAAATTGTATTTATCATTTGTTCCTACTCCAAGAGTGACATTTCCATTCATGCCCTTCATCTTCTCTTTTTTGGTCTTGATATTTATTATTCCTGCCATACCATCAGCATCAAATTTTGCAGAAGGATTTGTTATGATCTCTATTTGTTCAATTGCTCCGGCCGGGATCTGTTGTAGTACAGCTTTTCTATCTCCACCCAGCATACCCGAAGGTTTACCGTCTATCAGAATCGTCACATTTGCGCTTCCTCTCAATGCAACATTCCCATCAATATCAACTGCAACGGAAGGAATTGTTTGAAGTACATCCGTTACAGTTCCTCCCGTATTGACAATATTTTTATCCATGTTATAGATCTTTCTATCGATCGAATTCACATAGTCTGCTTTCTCTCCTGTAATAGTCACTGCATCTAAATTAGTAATAGAGCTTGACATTTTTATTACTCCGGCATCCACTTCTACATTTTGCATGGAAAGTGAAATCGGTCTGGAAAAAGATGTTTTGTAACCTATGAATGATGCTTTGATGATAATATTCCCCAACGGCAGATCTTCAGCTAGAAAATTTCCGCTTTCATTGGTTTGAACACCGCCCACTAATGATGAATCTCTTGCAGATAGAAAAGCAACTGCTGCAAAACTTACAGGTTCGTTTGTTTTAGCATCCCGCAGACTTCCTATAATCTTTCCGATTTTGGGTGCATTCCTTCTCAAAGAATCCGGTCGGGTTCCGGAAAATTCTCTCTGTTGTGCAAATAGTATTGTTTGAAATAGAAGAAAAATGAGAATTAAAGATGATCTTTTCATAAGTAGAATTGAAGTACAAAAATAGTACTTAATAGTTAGATTTATGACAGATTTAGGTAAGATAGGTTTAGTGTTATGCGTATATTTACCAAATATTAACATCTATGATTCCTTTAGCTGAACGAATGCGACCCACTACTCTTGATCAATACATTGGTCAATCGCATTTGGTTGGAAACGATGCCATTCTGCGTAAAACTTTGGCCAGAAATGTTATTCCTTCCATTATTTTCTGGGGTCCGCCGGGAGTCGGTAAAACCACACTTGCCGGGATTATTGCCAAAGAAATCCGGCGTCCTTTTTACGTACTTTCAGCTGTAAGCTCAGGCGTTAAAGATGTGCGTGAAGTAATTGAAAAAGCTCAGCGCTATCAATTCGAATTGAAAGAAGTTGAAGGTAGTCCTATATTATTTATTGATGAGATCCATCGTTTCAGCAAATCGCAACAAGATTCTCTTCTCAATGCAGTTGAAAAAGGAATTGTTACACTGATAGGTGCTACAACTGAGAATCCATCTTTCGAAGTTATCTCTCCTTTACTTTCCCGTTGTCAGGTCTATGTTTTAAAAGAACTTTCTAAAGATGATCTTGTTGCAATTGTCAGGCAAGCAATTAAGGAAGATGTCGTTCTTAAAAAAAGAAACATTTCTCTTAAAGAATCAGAAGCGTTACTACGTCTGTCTGGTGGCGATGCAAGAAAATTACTCAACCTGCTTGAACTTGTTGTGAATTCATTTTTGCCCGACGCAGAAATTGAAATTACCAATGAAAAAGTTCAGGAGATCGTTCAGGACAAAATAGCCATTTACGATAAGAATGGTGAACAACATTATGACATAATAAGTGCCTTCATTAAATCAATGCGTGGGTCTGATCCGAATGCGGCTGTTTATTGGCTTGCGAGAATGATCCGTGGCGGAGAAGATCTTAAATTCATCGCACGCAGGATGGTAATATTTGCTGCAGAAGATATCGGGAATGCGAACCCGACTGCATTGGTAATGGCAAATACTTGTTTTGAAGCAGTAAGTAAAATAGGTAATCCGGAAGGACGTATTATCCTTTCACAAGTTGTCGTTTATCTGGCAACTTCTACAAAAAGCAATGCAGGTTATATGGCAATAGAAAAAGCATTAGCAGCAGTAGATGAACATGGCGACCTACCGGTTCCACTCAACATCCGAAATGCTCCAACCAAACTTATGAAGGAGTTGGGATACGGAGAAGGTTATCATTATGATCATTCAAGTAAAAATAGTTTTGCCGGAAATGAGTTTTTACCCGACTCGATCAGTGGTTCAAAATTTTATGAACCGGGATCAAATGCCCGTGAACTTGAAATCCGCAATTTTTTGAAATCACTATGGCGGGAGAAATATGATTATTAACAACTCAAGCGTATAATTTCCCGAAAATCCTGGTGTCAATACTCACTTCTTTTTCTCATATTTACAACGAATGAAAGGTCTAACCCTACTTATTATCCTATTTGCTTCTCTGTTTGTTTCTTGCAAAAAAGAAAATGATAATCCACAATGGAATGTCAATTTTCTTGGTCCTCTTGCAAAAGCAACACTTGGAATTGAAAACCTCATCGGTGATTCTTCTCTTTCAATAAATTCAAATGGAGCAGTGAGTCTGATTATTGATACGACTTTTTCAAACTTTAAACTTGATTCGATCTATACAATTCCTGATACTACTATCCTGACCACACAGATTTTTCCGCCAGCTCCGTTTCCCATACCTCCAGGTACGGTTTTTACTCCCGGAAATAGTAATGTTGTGTTAGGAGTTTCAGGTGTGCAATTAAAATCTGCAAATCTTCAGGAAGGATCAATAAAAATTGAAATTAAAAATACACTACAATCCAAGATTCTGTACACTTACAAAATTCCAAGGGCAATAAAAAATGGAGTTCCATTTGAAGTGAATTTTACTATTGATTCCGCATCCATTACTGATCCTAAGTTTTTTACACAGAGTTACGATTTCTCCGGCTATACTATTGATCTGACGGGCTCAACAGGTGGGTCATTTAATACATTGGCTTATGATGTACTTGCAAAATCAGATCCTGCCGGCGATACATTTAATTTGGCAGGCAGTGATACTCTGATAAATATAAAAACTTCACTCTTAGGAATTGCTCCAAATTATGTTCGCGGTTATCTTGGACAGACAGATCTGTCAGAAAACAAAAGCATCAGTTTTGGTTTCGGTAACCTGATTTCTGATGGAACAATTGCCTTAGACAGCGTTGATATGAAATTTGAAGTGACGAATTACATCGGTGTTGACATTCAGGCATACATCAATAGTTTAACATCGGTTAATAACAGGACAGGACAAACCGTCCCGTTAAACAATTCAAATCTTATTCAACATAATCTGAATATTAATCGCGCAACAGAAAATTCGCTTGCAAGTTATAATGTGATTCCTTACGTCTATTCTGTTTCCTTGAATAAAAACAACAGTAACATCAAACAGATCATGGAAAGTTTGCCGGATAGTCTCCGGTATGATCTGTCATTCCAACTGAATCCACTTGGAAATATTTCAGGGAGCTCCGATTTTATCTATAGCGATAAACTCATCGACACAAGAATCCAGGTGAAAATGCCTCTGTCTTTTGCTGCAAATCAATTGACGTTATCCGATACGATTGATTTTAATATTGAAGATGCTACTGATCTTGATCCAATTGGCCCAAGTGTTATCACACTTCATGCAATGAATGGATTTCCGTTTGATATGAACATGCAATTATTATTACTTGATGAAAATAATAATGTGATCGATTCCCTACTTGTTCCCGGATTAATTGCTTCCGGTCAGTTAGACATCAATAATCTCGTCACTTCGTCTACTCAGACAAAGATCCCAATCCCTATCGACGATAACAGAAAACAAAAACTTACCAATACAAAACGGATAAAAGTCCGTGCTGCATTTACAACACCGAATTATCCGCAGTTAGTTCAATTGTATAACTCTTATCACCTCGATCTCAAATTTATTGGAGATGGTGAATATCTTATCCGCTAGTCTGTGAAAAGAATTTTATTCGCCATAATCTCTATTTTATTCAGTCAGGCCGTTTTTGCATATAAACATCAACCTGATACTTCCAAAGCTGATTCAACCAGAAGTGGTTCCTATTGGTCTGATGACCTTTCAAATTATATAAAATCTAAAGTTACAATTGAATCAGAATACTTCTTTGGTTCAAATGCTCTCACAATTGATCTTGCATCTACATATTTTATGAATGGTTTTATAAATAATGGGATGAAGGATGTTGTATCAAGGAAACTTGATGGATCAAATCGATTTGGAGCCGGTTTCAAATATGAATTTAGTTACCGTCATCAACCTGATTCATTTTTGTTTGGACTAAGAAATTCATTTTATCAGATTGGATTCAGAGATGTTTTTCATCTTGATTCGAAATTCAATATTGATGTTTTTGAATTATATTTCCGGGGGAATAAAAAATATGCAGGGAAGACTGCTGACATTGGGAATTTTGAATTCAACCAACTTTTTTACCAACAGCTCTATTTCATGTTTGGACATTCATTTATCAGGTCGGAAAATAAATTCGAATATTCTATTGGTTTAAATTTTAACAAAGGACATAAGTTACTTATTATTGAAGCTACAGATGCATCCATTTATACTCAAGAAGATGGCGAATATCTTGACCTGGATGCAAGTTTGGAAATTCACAGAAATGATTCTGCAAAAAATGAAAAGTTGGCATTCAACGGGATTGGCGGCTCGATAGATTTCAATTTTAAATGGACTGATAAAAAGAACAGATCACTGGAATTCAAAACTCAGAATCTAGGAATGATAGCATGGAACAATCAATCTGCTTTCATCGAGGCCGACACAGCATTCAAATTTGAAGGTGTTGACATTTCAGAATTATTCGACTTTTCGGATTCAGTTACAAATTCTATTTCATTGGATTCATCATTAGTAGAGCCCTATCTCACAAAAAGAATTAAAAAAGAACATACAACACCTTTGCCTGCATTAATTCAATTCAAGTATTCAATTCCAATTGAAAAATATAAAACAATAGCTTCAACTGAGGTTGGTTATTTGCTTTTTGCTAATTGTAAGCCTTATGTCCGACAGAGTTTTCAGTACAAAATTAATTATGTTCATTCAATTGGTTTAAGTTTGAGCTACGGTGGTTATTCTAATTTCGATGTTGGATTAAACTATGAACTTAAATTTAAAAGCTACAAATTTAAACTCAAAAGTGATGCAATTACAGGCTTCTTCATGAAAGATGCTACGAGTCAAGGTGCTTTTGTATCTTTGTCAAAATCTTTCTAAATAATTCAATTCCGAAAACTCTAATTCGAATTACCTATCACGAACAACAAGAAAATGCTCTCAAAGATCCCCCACATAAAAAACACCGACTCCGGAAATTTCTTTCTCCTGGCCGGTCCTTGCGTTGTTGAAAGCGAAGAAATGACAATGGGTATTGCAAAACGCGTTCAGGAAATTACTGACCGCTTGAAAATACCTTTCATCTTTAAAGCGAGCTACCGTAAAGCAAATCGAAGTCGTATAGATTCGTTCACAGGCATTGGCGACGAAAATGCATTAAACATTCTTGCAAAAGTCCGTGAAACTTTTAAAGTACCGATTGTAACCGATATTCATGAAAGTGATGATGCTGCAATTGCCGCTAAATATGTAGATGTATTACAGATCCCTGCATTTCTTTGTCGCCAGACTGAACTTTTATTAGCAGCAGCTGCAACCGGCAAGGTTGTGAATATCAAGAAAGGCCAATTTCTCTCCGGAGATTCAATGAAATTTGCTGTAGATAAAGTCCGGAATGCAGGAAATGAAAATGTTATGCTTACAGAAAGAGGAAGTATGTTTGGCTATCAGGATCTGATCGTCGATTACCGACAAGTAGTTGACATGAAGAAGAACAATGTTCCAGTCATACTTGATATCACCCATTCCTTGCAACAACCAAATCAAACCACAGGAGTTACCGGAGGTCGCCCGGATATGATAGAACTTATTGCGAAAGCTGGTATTGCAGTTGGCTTTGACGGACTATTTGTAGAAACACATCCTGATCCTAAAAATGCAAAATCGGATGGTGCGAATATGTTGCATCTGGATCATTTGGAAGGGATGCTTGAAAAGTTGATTCGAATACGCAAGGCGATTTAAACACAGAGAGCATTAAGAAAAAAAGGGAGAAAAAAAGAATTTACTTTCTTTTCTCCCTTTTTTTCTTTGTGCCCTCTGTGTTAAAAAAAATCATTTTTCTATCGTTTATTTAGAATTAGTAAAGATCTAAAAACCGATATCAAAAATATTTTTATATTTATCGGATAAATTTTAGATCAATATGACTGACATATATTTGAATAGAAAATTATATTTATTTTTTTTAGTTTTATTTATATCCAATGAATGTTTTTCCCAAGATACAATCGTTAAAGTAAACAAAGATACCATCCAGGCTAAAATACTTGAAGTTGGGATATCTGAAATTAAATATAAAAGGTTCGACAATCCCGAAGGGCCAATATTTGTTATTCCGAAATCAGATATTTTATTGATACGATATGTTAACGGAGGAACAGACAATTTCAATGTTGAAAAAGATAACTCTCCGATACCGGCATCACAAATTGAATTCAAAAATCCGGAAGGATTAACTGCTGAAGAATTAAAGTTAAAGGGTCAAAAAGATGCGACAAGACATTATGATGGATATAAAGGTGCGGGAACAGGAACGTTAGTCACAAGTTTAATTTCTCCGGCTTTAGGATTAATTCCTGCTATTGCATGTGCTTCAACAAAACCAAAACCTGTTAATTTGAATTATCCGGATCCACAATTAATGAACAATTATTCCTACAAAGCCGGCTATGTAACACGTGCTAAAAAAATTAAACAAGGAAAAGTTTGGACAAACTGGTCAATAGGCTTTGCTGTCAATGTAGTTATTGTATTAGCATTGATTAGGTAAATTATCAACCTTAAAAAACAGATTGATTAGGGTAAAAAAAGTTCATCTCAAGCAATATTACAAGATTATTATCCTGAATGTATTTGTAGTATTGATTTTCTGTACGTGAAGAAAATAAATTCCTGCGCTCAATTTTGAGAAATCATGTTGCTCTTTCAAATTCCCACTTGATATAAGTTCTCCATTCGAAGATATTAATTGGTAGTAATCAGACAGTCCATAATTTGAAATTGAAAAATTCCCATTTCCGGGATTTGGAAATATTTTCAAATTATTAATCTCATTTCGTTCAATCAAACTACTTAAAGTATTACACGGATCGCTCAAGTCCGCAACTGAAAATGGAATCGATGAAATATTTCCTTCATTTCCAATTGGCACAAAAACCGAATATTCACCTGTAGTATTTATTGCAATTGTTTGAGTGGTTTCACCTGTATTCCAAAGGTATTCCGGATACGTGGCGCCGGCATCAAGATAACCAATCCCTCCTGCTTCATAACAAGAAATTTCCGGCCGAAGAAATTGAAACGGTAATGAACTAAAGTTAAATGCCCGGTAACTTAAAAGGGTGTCAACAAATGTTACCTCAAAAACTTTTTGTCCGACTACATCAATAACTTCAAATGCAGGTTGCGAAATATTTACATTCAAATTACCAAAATCTATCAAGGTATTTCCATTTTCTAACCGCTGAACATTTCCGGTTGATAAACTGAATATGGTAGAATCTTTTACATAAGACCAAACAAGTTCTGCAGTGAGATTGATTTCATCGAGAAGATATTCTTTTGCAGCAGCAGGATGACCGGGCGCACCGTTATCGAACAAGGTAAGGTTTCCATTTGCAATTCGCCGACAATCGTGCTGACCTGTAAACATGCCTGGATCATTCAGGAAATTAAACTGGTTAGCATTACCACCCATTCGCCACATGACATCACCGGTTGTGCGGTTGATCTTTGTTATCTCATTGAAATGTCTGGAAGAAAGTAGAATATTCCCATCTGAATCTTCTGCGACAGCATTTGAATGCGTCCAATCAACTGTGTTCGGGTTATTCAAGCGGGCAGTGTCAACATCAGTAAACGAAAAATAGTCTTTTGAATGCCATTCAAATATTACATTCTTATTTACATCCTGAATCTGGATCACAACAGCCTTGACACTCGCTGTTGAACTACCCGGAGAACCGTTGTTGTTGAATAAATAATAAGAGCTCAGATCCATGACAACATTTTCACTTCCCATTAGTAAGTACTCACCATTAGCCGTGATTTGCATATCATGCCCATCGTGTTGAATTCCATTTTTACAATTTACTGAATCGAGAATAGTAAAAGAACTATCCATCAGATAGTATTTATTCAAATAAGTATAGGTCATAAGACCATTACTTAACAATTTAAAATCACCTGTATTTAATCCGCTGACAAATTCCTTGTAGTAAACAACATTCCCAACACTATCAAGAATCATATGGTAGGGATTAAAATTAGCACCCTGCGGACCCATTTTTATAGGGACTAAAAAATAATAACCGGTTCCGGAACTATCATAAATTGTAGTATTGAATTGCGGATAATTTTGTGCATGAACGCTAATTGACAAAACAATAAATAAAACTAAATATTTCAACATCATTTAAATTGTTTTATGATTGAATTCTCTGACAATTTATTAATAAATAAGTTTAATGCGAAATTTTTATTAATATCACAAAATAATTATCTGGCTATTTTTCCGGATTTCAGCTGTTCTTACTCCATCCAATTACTATAGCATCAATTTGCTATTAGACCTGGTCGATTGGAATTGAATTGTAAGATAAGTAATCTGATGAACTGAAAAATGAAAATAAATTTATTGGATTTGTTTCTGATAAATGAAAACCAAAAAAATATATTAACTGAAAATCAGCTTTGAGATGAATACAACTCAACAAATAGCAAAACACTTTCGCGAAGTTTATTTCGGAGGAAACTGGACTTACTCTAATCTTAGAGACAACCTCAAAGGAATAACAGTTGAACAAGCCAACAAACAAATTGGTACAATAAATACTATTGCAACATTAGTTTTTCACTTGCATTACTACGTCAGAACAGTGACTAAAGTATTGAATGGTGAACCTCTGAATTCAAGCGACAAACAGAGCTTTGAACATCCTGCTTTTAATTCACAAAAGGACTGGGATGATTTTCTGGAAACTGTATGGAAGGAAGCAGAAGAGTTTGCAGTGTTAGTTGAAAAATTACCAGACAGTAAGCTAACAGAAAATATCGCCGATCCAAAATATGGTATCTACTACAGAAACCTGCATGGAATAATTGAACACACGCATTATCATTTGGGGCAGATCGCTGTATTGAAGAAGTTGATCTCTCTTTAGGTCAAGGGTCAAAAGTCAAGGGTTAAAGGTCAGAGGTCACGCTGTTTATAAGCAAGCAGCGTGACCTCTGACCTCTGACCTTTGACCTTAAACTTTAATCTTTGACCTTAGACTTTACCCATACAACCCACTCACTGATCCACCTTCGTTATCAAAAACTCCGTCCTCCTGTTCTGCGCACGACCGGCGTCAGTTGAATTTTCTGCTATCGGTTTAGTGTCGCCATAACCTTTGGAAGTTAACCGGACTGCAGGAATGCCTGCTGTGATCAGATATTCGTATACGGTCTTTGCTCGCTTCTCTGAAAGAGTTTGATTATATGGCTTGCTACCGACATTATCTGTATGTCCACTGATCTCGAAATGTGCTTTTGGATTTTTGTTGATGAAATCAAGCAGTTTTTTCAACTCCGACTTTGACTCCTGTTTCAAATCAAATTTATCTGTATCGTAAAAAATATTCTTCAATACAATTGATTGTCCGGCTTTGATTGGTTTCATAGGAACATCCTTCAGAACAGGATCCTTTGAAGACTTTGCACTCTTTAATTCAAAATTATCTGAATAGAAAAGATAACCATCCTTGGAAACATTCAAAGCATAGCTTTTTCCTGCTGGAAGACATACGATGAATTGACCCGTAACAGAATTTGAAGTTGACCTCACAATTATTTTTCCTGTTGCTAGATCAATAAGTTCAAATGAGGCAGCCAATGGAAGCTTTGTATCATCATCGAATACTTTTCCTTTCATGTAAGTTACAGGTTGAGGACGGGCTTTTTCGTAGAGATCAAACTGGTAAAGATCTTCTCCACCTTTTCCGCCCGGACGATCAGAAGAAAAGAAACCTATTTTTCCATCAGGACTTACAAGTAATGAAGCTTCATCACTGGGTGTGTTTATCGGATAACCAATATTAATAGGTTCGCTCCATTCCCCGCTACTATCGCGTTTACTGTAAAAAATATCTTGTCCACCCATTCCTGTATGGCCATTTGAAGAAAAATATAGTGTCTGATCATCAGGATGAATAAATACGGATAATTCATCAGCTGATGTATTGATCTTACTACTTACTGAAACCGGATCTGACCAACGTGCATCATCTCCTATTCTGCTCATAAATATGTCGTGTTGACTTACATTATTGGAACCTTTAACAGCTCTCACAAAATAGAGTGTTCTTCCATCTGAACTAAATGAAGGCTGACTCTCCCAAGCTCCTGTATTTACAGGCAGATCAAGATTTCTTGGGTTTGCATATTTATCACCTGTTTTCTTAGCGATGAAAATATCGCAGCTGCCATTTGTTTTCCTTTGATTGGAGGAATGATACATTTCTTCACAAGCTGTAAAAAACAAATATTGACCGTCAGCAGAAAGTGATGGAGCACCTTCGTTACCATCAGAATTAATTTCAGTCACCGGTTGTGCTGTCCGCCAACCTTTCGCACTCATCGAACTGATATAAAAATCTTCCTGTTCAGTTTTCCTGCCATCTGAAGGTGTAGATTTTACACGACGGGTAAACAGAAATGTTTTTCCATCACCGGTAATTGCAGGAAAATATTCTTCGAAAGCAGTATTTATACTATCTCCCATATTGATGGGATTAAATGGAACCGGATTCTTCACTGCCTCTTCTGCAAAGGTGCAATTAACGATCATCGATTTTGCCTTTGCACTTAATGCAGGTGAAACTTTCGGAAATGAAATGAACTTTTCAAAATCGGCTTTTGCTTCTGAATAATGTCCTCCTAAATATTCCACTGTCGCAAGTCCATAAAAATTATTAATAAAAAAATCCGGATTGATTGCAATTGCAGATCTGAATGAAGCAATTGCTTTTTCATAATCCCTTATATCTGAATAAATATTTGCTTTCAGCATATGAGCTTCGATGAATTTCGGATCAGCTCCTATTGCTTCATCTAATGCTTCGAGCGCTTTTTCATTCAGTCGCGAATCATAAAATTTCAAAGCAGCTTCAAAACTTCTTGTAGCTTTTGGAACAGACGAAGTATATTCTCTTTGTGCAGAGGCAGAAAAAACAATTAAATTAAAAATCAGAATGAGTAGCTTTGTATAGCGCATAATACTTTTTTTTCGAAGCAATGATTTTTTCACTTAAATATTTATGGAATCTGCATTACTTTATGAGTCTGTATCGAGATCCGCCATTTCGGATTTTGCTTCACGTAGTCAACGATCAACGGCATCACTTTATTGAAAACAGAATGTTCAGGCTGTAAGAACAGAACACAATCTGCATGCACTTTTGATGCATGCTCTTCTGCCCATTCAAAATCAGATTGATTATATACGATCACCTTCAATTCGTCGGCCACTTGCAAAGACTCTGCCAATGGAGCTTTGAACTTTTTCGGAGAAACGCAGATCCATTCCCATTCACCGGTGATCGGATGCGCACCACTTGTTTCCAGCCAGCACGACATAAATTTTGCATGCAATGAATGCGTTAGCGGCAACAAGTCATACATACAAGGTTCGCCACCGGTAATAACTACCATTTCTGCCTTTGCTTTTTCAATACGGGAAATCATTTCTGAGATAGAAACCTTCGGATGATTCTCAGCAGGCCAGGATTCTTTTACATCACACCAAACACAACCCACATCACATCCACCCAGACGTAAAAAGTATGCGGCCTTCCCTGTATTGAATCCTTCGCCCTGAATGGTATAAAAATCCTCCATCAGAGGATAAGTAATATTTAAATCGTAATTCATTTATAGGAAATCATGTGTGTAAATTTAGAAACTGATTTCCTTCTTTGCAGCACGTAATGTATTTTTTAATAAACCGATGATTGTCATTAACCCAACACCTCCCGGTACCGGCGTGATCCAGGAACATTTCGGTGAAACATTTTCAAAATCGACATCACCGGCAAGCTTATATCCACTCTTTGTTTTATCAGAAGTTATTCTTGTAATTCCAACATCAATTACAATTGCTCCTTCTTTTACCATCTCAGCTTTGAGGAAATATGGTTTACCCAGAGCTGCAATGATTATGTCCGACGTTTTTGATATCTGAGAAATGTCTTTTGTCTTACTATGACAAAGTGTAACAGTACAATTTCCCGGTTCGTTGTTTCTTCCCATCAAAACACTCATTGGCATTCCGACAATATTACTTCTTCCAATTATCGCACAATTTTTTCCTGAAGTACTGATTCCGTAATGTTCCAGCATTAAAAGAATTCCATATGGAGTTGCAGGAATATAACAATCCAGATTCTGCATCATTCTTCCGCTATTGATCGGATGAAAACCGTCAACATCCTTTGATGGAGCGATCGTTTCTGTAACTTTCTGAACGTTGATTTGAGCAGGTAAAGGAAGTTGTACTATCAATCCATCAATCGAATCATCATGATTGATATCTCTTATTTTTTGCAGAAGATCTGCCTCAGAAATTGAATCTTCAAAACGTACCAAGGTTGATTGAAACCCAACCTCACCGCAATTTTTTACTTTGCTGGCTACATACGTTTCCGAAGCACCGTTGTTCCCAACCAGACTTGCACACAAATGCGGCGGTCGCTGTCCGCTGGAAACCATCTGCTGAACTTCTTCAGTCATCTTTCGTTTCCATTCAGCACTGGCAACTTTTCCGTCGAGGAGATTCATTTTTTATTGGTAAGTAGTAAGTGGTAATTGGTGAGTAGCACTGCAATTCGTAATTTGAGGTTCAGACTTTGGAGGATAAGGTTGTAAGTTAAAAGTAATTAATTCGCCAATTAATGAACTGGCTTGCTACTTACCAATCACTACTTACTACTCACTATCTTCGCATCCCTGGCATATTCCGCATCATCTTCGCCGCCTGATCCTTATTAGAGAATACCTTCATCATCTTCCGCATTTCATCGAATTGTTTAATGAGTTTATTAACGTCTTGAATCGTAGTGCCGCTACCGGATGCAATGCGCTGGCGACGGCTACCATTTATAATTGCGGGATTTTTTCTTTCTTCGACAGTCATTGAATGAATCATCGCTTCAATGTGTTTGAACGAATCATTGCTGATATCAACATCACGAACTGCTTTACCTACACCGGGAATCATACCTAAAAGGTCTTTCATATTTCCCATCTTCTTGATCTGTTGAATTTGTCCAAGAAAATCATCAAAGCCAAACTGATTTTTCTGGATCTTCTTCTGAAGCTTTGCAGCCTCTTCTCCATCAAACTGCTCTTGTGCTTTCTCAACAAGGGAAACGATATCACCCATGCCGAGAATCCTGTCAGCCATACGACTCGGATAGAATACATCCAGTGCATCCAGTTTCTCACCGGTACCAACAAACTTGATTGGTTTGTTTACGACAGCTTTAATTGAAAGCGCCGCTCCACCGCGTGTATCTCCATCTAATTTCGTAAGTACAACTCCATCGAAATTCAATCGGTCATTGAAGGTCTTTGCAGTATTGACAGCATCCTGACCTGTCATTGCATCCACAACAAACAAGATCTCATTCGGATTGATCGCTTTTTTGATCGCTTCAATCTCCTTCATCATTTCCTCGTCGATCGCAAGACGACCGGCAGTATCAATGATTACAAGATTGTGATTGAATTCTTTTGCGAAAGCGATACCATTTTTAGCGATCTCAATCGGATTCTTATTTCCCTCTTCACTATAAACAGGAACACCTATTTGTTCTCCCAATACTTTCAACTGATCGATGGCAGCCGGACGATAAACGTCACATGCAACCAAAAGCGGCAACTTCTGACGTTTTGATTTGAGGAACATGGCAAGCTTTCCTGACAAAGTCGTTTTACCTGAACCTTGCAAACCGGACATTAAAATAATCGACGGATTCGAATCGATATTGATATCGACCTTATCACCACCCATCAGGTTGACCAGTTCATCATGCGCGATCTTTACCATTAACTGACCCGGTGAAACAGCAGTCAATACATTCTGGCCAAGTGCTTTCTCTTTAACAGTATCAGTAAATTGCTTTGCAACCTTAAAGTTAACATCGGCATCCAACAATGCCTTCCGAACCTCTTTCAGCGTTTCCGCTACATTGATCTCAGTGATCTTTCCTTCGCCTTTCAGTACCTTAAAGGCCCTTTCGAGTTTGTCCGATAAATTTTCAAACATAAAATTCCGCTTTTTTAGTCGTGCGAAATTAGCAAACTTTGGTCAATAATGGTTGTTGGCTATGGCTAAAGTTCACAGTTATTTGGAAGTTCAAAAAGGTGTCTACCGACCCAACGTATCGACCCAAGTCCCGTCAGGGACACCCTATCGGTAACAGTTGAACCAAGCACAACAGACTGTAAGCTGCCCAAAACCTGCAAAACGACCAGCCCAAGTCCCGTCAGGGACGCCCTATCGGTAAAGGTGATAGATGCACAACACTCTGTTTCAATTCCCCAACCCTCGCAGAGAGGTACCAGCCCAAGTCCCGTCAGGGACGCCCTATAACTGCCGAAGCCGTATCCCATCGCAAGACTCCTCAGTACAAGTTCAAATATAAGAGTATAAACAATCTGGAAACTTTTAAAAAGGTGTCTGATAGTGTTTTATGCTAAATACCTAAATAAACGATATAGCTAATTCAAAAACTATTCTGATCTCACTACTAACCCATCATAAGCCAAACGGATATTCTGAGGCAATGATTTTTCCACTTCCTCATGCTTTCCCAACTGATGTGAAATATGTGTCAGATAGGTTGTCTTAGGCTTAAGTTCATTGACTAATTCAATAGCCTCTTCCAGATTAAAATGAGAAACATGTTTTTCAACCCGCAATGCGTTTAATACCAGCACCTCTGAATTCGCAAGCAATTTCTTTGATTCGTCTGAAATATAATTTGCATCAGTGATGTAAGAAAAATTTCCAATTCTGAAGCCCAGAACCGGTAGCTGCATATGCATTACAGGAATTGGTGTAAAAGTTATTCTGCCGGCTTCAAATGGCTGCTCATCAATTGTATGCAGACTGATCTTTGGAATTCCGGGATAATTATGTCCGTTAAAAATATAAAAAAACTCTCTCCTCAGTGCTTCCTGAACCTGAAGACTTGCATAAACATCTATCGGTTTTTTATGTAAATAGTTGAATGCACGTACATCATCTAATCCTGCGATATGATCCTTGTGTTCATGAGTAAAAACAATTCCATCCAGACTATCCACTTTTTCCCTGAGCATTTGTTGCCGAAAATCGGGCCCGGAATCGATCACAACACGATGTGATTCTGACTCAACCATCAAGGAAGAACGTAAACGCTTGTCTTTGAAGTCAGTCGAACTACATATAGCACATTTACATCCGATCATCGGAACACCCTGAGAAGTTCCTGTTCCTAAAAAGGTGAATTTCATAGTGAAATTTACTCCGGAAAATTAAGATGCAGAAGAGAAATTGATCTCTGTCTGTCGAATTTCCATGAGAAGTTTTATATTCTTTTCGTCGAGCAAAGATTCATCCAGATTGAGACCTTGAATGGCTTCAATAAGATAGGAAACTTTCGCTTCCACTGGGGCGAACTTATTCAGGACAATTATTTTAGAGTTTTCGATCTGACAACTGCCTGATTTAAAATTACCTTTTTCATTGCGGACTTTGTATCCGGCCATGGTCAAAAGATCTTCGATCTTGTCGAGAGTATGTTGAGTTAATTTCATCATAAGTAGTGCAAAGATAATCCTTTCATTAAACTGAAGCTCAGGATAATTGTATGATAAACCAAAATTAATTGTTTTATTTGCGCAATTATATTTTTCAAGCAAAAACAGTCTAAGTGAAAGTAAACGTTCACAAAGAAAAGAATGATTTCGAACGCCGCGTGGCATTGACACCGGAAGTAACTCAATCCCTGATTAAAGCCGGTTTTGAAGTAAATATCGAAAAAGATGCCGGTTTAAATTCTTACTTCGACAATTCTGCGTATGAAAAGGCCGGCGCAAAAATTATTGATGATGCAAAAGCAATCTATAGTGATGCCGATGTAATTCTGAAAGTGAATGCTCCTACGCCTGCGGAAATTGCTTTAATGAAAAGCGATAGCGTACTCATTTCCATGATGTACGCTCAAACAAACCAACCATTAGTTGAAGCTTGTCAGTCTGCCGGAATCACTGCATTTTCAATGGATGCAATTCCCCGTATCTCCCGTGCTCAGAAAATGGATGTGTTAAGTTCGCAAGCTAATCTGGCAGGATATAAAGCGGTGTTGATCGGCGCAGCGGCTTTAGGAAAAATATTTCCTCTACTTATGACTGCTGCCGGAACCATCAAACCATCAAAGGTTGTGATCATGGGTGCCGGAGTTGCCGGCTTGCAAGCAATTGCGACTGCAAAACGTCTGGGTGCAATAGTTGAAGTTTCTGACATCCGACCTGAAACAAAAGAACAAGTTGAATCACTGGGTGGAAAATTCATTGAAGTAAAAGGCGATGCATCTGTAAAACTTGAAGGCGGTTATGTTAAAGGTGTCTCAGATGAATTTCTTAAAAACCAACAAGCACTCATAGGTAAACATATTTCTGAAGCCGATCTTGTAATTACAACTGCATTGATTCCCGGAAGGAAAGCTCCTGTACTTGTTACAGATGATATGGTTAAGAGTATGAAAATGGGTTCTGTGATCGTTGATATGGCTGTTGGACAAGGTGGAAATTGTACAATGAGTGAAGTGAACAAAACAGTAGTAAAACACGGTGTCACTATTATCGGCGAGTCCAATTTACCTAGCCTTCTTCCACTGAATGCTTCTGAATTATATGCGAAAAACATACAAGCCTTTCTTCTCCATCTTGCAAGTAATGAAGGATTCAAATGGGAAATGGAAGAAGAAATTACAAAAGGCTCATTAATAGTACACAAAGGCAAAGCTGTTCATCCATCTTTAAATTTTGCTGTAAACGCCTGATCTATATTCAATCCACACATGAAAGATCTCAATTTTAAAAACTGGACAGAATCGTTCGCACAATCGATTTTGTTGTCTGCTCTTGAAACCGATGAAAACCATATCGATGTTTTCCTGAATAAAAAACTTCGTTCATCAGTTCTTTCGCTTGAAGAAGCTTCTGCGAAAATACATAGCTGTAAAAATCCTAATGACTTTTACTACTTCCTTTGTGTTTTCATTCAGGAAGCAAAAAACTGTATGTATTGGTATGAGCGGTCTTTAGAATACGAAAAAGTTAATCTTAATAATAGTCATATGATCATCAATCAAGGTAAAAGCATGATTGAAGTTCTGGAAGCTACCCTGCGAGTTATAAAATTCCAGGAAAATTTAAACTAGAAAATGAACGAATTCATCTCTTTCATCGGCGAACATATCGATAAAATTTATGTTCTTATCCTGTCCATCTTTGTAGGTGTTGAAGTAATCGGAAAAGTACCTTCGGTTCTCCATACTCCACTTATGTCGGGAGCAAATGCCATACATGGTGTTGTAGTGGTCGGATCAATCATTGTAATGCTGAACACTGAAGCTGATCAGACTCTCCTCTTAAGCCTTGGATTTGTTGCTGTCATTCTTGGTACACTGAATGTTGTCGGTGGATTTGTTGTGACAGACAGAATGTTGGAAATGTTTAAGAAGAAAGATAAAAAATAATTTTCTGCGGAATTATGACTACTAAAAATATACTCGACATCATTTATCTTTTTGCTTCTGTCACTTTTGTGATAGGACTAAAAATGTTAAGTGGTCCTCAAACTGCCAGAAGAGGAAATCTCTGGGCTGCTTTTGGAATGACGCTGGCTGTTGCCGGAACTATTTTTTTACATGATGGTGAAGTTGCTTCTATCATTTACATACTTATCGGACTTGCATTGGCAATCGGTAGTATTATTGGATTTGTAGCTGCGAAAAAAGTAAAGATGACATCAATGCCGGAGATGGTTTCTCTCTTCAATGGTATGGGTGGAGCTTGTGCTGCATTGATATCATTACTGGAATTTCATCACAATGTCGGAGAGACAAGCAGAATTGCCATCATCATGGTAGGACTGGTGATCGGATCTGTTTCTTTTTCGGGAAGTATCATTGCCTTTATGAAACTGAATGGTACATTAAGTAAATCTATACGACTCCCGAATTATAATTTCATCAACCTGATAATGATGATCGTTACGATAGGTGTTGCTGTTTATGTAACAGTGTCAGGAACGGACAGTAATGTTCTTCTTTATGGAACTTTTGCTTTAGCATTATTATACGGAGTATTATTTGTTGTTCCAATTGGTGGAGCAGATATGCCGGTTGTTATTTCATTGCTGAACTCTTTCACAGGATTAGCAGCAGCATTCGGCGGATTTCTTATATGACAATCAGGTTATGTTGACTGGTGGTATCCTTGTCGGATCTGCAGGTACGATCCTTACACTTGAAATGTGCCGTGCAATGAATCGTCCGCTGTTCAATGTGATCTTCGGTGCATTCGGAGAAAGTGCTGCAACAGGTGCAAGCGCAGCAATGAGTGGCACAATTAAAGACATTTCAATCAGCGATGCTGCTGTACTATTAAACTACTCGAAAAAAGTGATCATCGTTCCGGGCTATGGATTAGCAGTTGCTCAGGCACAACATATCATTCACGAACTTGAAATGGTACTTGAAGAACGTGGTGTACAGGTAAAATATGCAATTCATCCTGTTGCCGGTCGTATGCCGGGACACATGAACGTATTGCTTGCCGAAAGTAATGTTGACTACGGAAAACTTTCTGAAATGGATGAGATCAATCCTGAATTTGCTACTACCGATGTAGTCCTTGTTGTCGGAGCAAATGATGTTGTAAATCCTGCAGCAAAAACTGACCCTGCCTCTCCTATTTATGGAATGCCTATTCTTGATGTCGAAGCTGCAAAACATATTATCATCAATAAAAGAAGTATGAATGCCGGTTATGCAGGAATTGAAAACCAGTTATTTTATGATCCGAAGACTTCAATGCTTTTTGGTGATGCGAAAGCTGCGCTTAACAAAACTTGTTACGGAGATAAAATCGCTCTGAAAAGTGAAAAGTGAAAGAAAAAAAGAAAAAAGAAAAAAAACAACTAGAAATAAATTAAGATTATGACAAACAGAACATTTACGATGATCAAACCGGATGGAGTTGCAAACAACTACATTGGTGCTATCCTCGCAAAGATCAACGAAGCGGGTTTCCGTATCGTTGCAATGAAATATACTCAGCTAACTCCTGAGCGTGCAGGTGAATTTTATGCAGTTCACAAAGAGCGTCCATTCTACAATGACTTAGTAAAATATATGTCATCAGGTCCGATCGTAGCTTGTATCCTTGAGAAATCAAATGCAATCGAAGACTTCCGCAAACTGATCGGCGCGACAGATCCTGCTAAAGCAGAAAAAGGAACCATCCGTAATCTCTATGCAAAATCAATCGAAGCCAATGCGGTTCACGGTTCGGATAGCGATGAGAATGCAGCAATTGAAGGGAACTTCTTTTTTGCTGGAACAGAACGGTTTTAACGAATAGTGAATAACGAATAGTGAAAAGTGAAAAGTGAAAAACAGGCGTTGTATTAAAGTATCTTCTTTGCTAAAACGCTTGTTTTTCTTTTTTCACTTTTCACTTTTCACTTTTCACTTTTTCATTACTCGTTATTCGTCATTCAATAAATTAGTTATTTGAATACTATCTCCGAAAGCACATCCGCCTTCACTTCCTCATTCAGCGATGAAATAATTTTTTCTTTTGCCATAAAAAGTTCCTGGCGCAGGGAGGCTGATGAGAGCGTTACAAAAAGTGTTTTATCAATTACTTTGATTTCAATTGTTCTATGGGCTACTGCAGGTCCCATCACTTTCTCCCACGCATTGATGATCCGCACATGATTCATCTTATCTTCTAACCGATACGATTTGATCATTGCTTCCAGAGCTTCTTTCATGCTCAGGTCGTTGGATTTGCGGTAGGATTTCATTGGTTCGAAGGTAGCACTTTTGGGAAATTGTATTGATTGTTTTGCAACAAAGTACATGGTTCATCATCAAGGTTAAAGGTCAGAGGTCACGCTACTTACTTTCAGGCCGCGTGACCTCTGACCTGTGACCTTTGACCTTTTTAAAGAACTGCCACCGCCATCCCTTCAACCTCAAAACACCTAACCTCTTCCCCTATCCTTTTGAAAATTTCCAGAACTCTGTCAAGATGTGTATCGGTAATAAAGATCTGTCCGAAATTATGTTTGCTTACGAGCTCCATCAGTTTTGAGATACGGCTGTCGTCGAGCTTTTCGTAGATATCGTCGAGGAGCAAAATCGGTTTCATGTTTTTCAACTGTGCCATGAAGTCGAATTGCGCAAGTTTCATTGCGATCAGAAATGATTTCTGCTGACCTTGTGAGGCAAACTTTTTCACAGGAAAACCATTGATCATAAAGATCAGATCGTCTCTATGTGTTCCTGATGTTGTGTATTGAAGTACTTTGTCTTTCTCTAAAGATTTCTGCAATAATTCTGCAAATGAATTTTCGTTTAAATCGGAATCGTATTTTATATCGATGGTCTCCTTACCTCCTGAAATAAAATCATAGTATCGTGCAAAGATGGGAATCAGTTCTTCTATGAATTTTTGCCGGACTGAGTGAATTCTATTTCCGAGTGGAATCAACTGTTCATCCCAGATAGACAGCGAATCACTATCAAATTTTCTGCTCTGATACGCTTGCTTGAGATATGCATTCCGTTGGGAGATTACGCGACCGTAACTGATCAGATCCTCCAGATAGACACGATCAAATTGAGAAACGATACTGTCAAGAAAACGACGTCGGTCTTCACTTCCATCTGTAATCAGACTCACATCAGTCGGTGAGATCATTACAACAGGAATAAAACCTATATGATCAGCCAAACGATCGTACTCTTTCTGATTCCGCTTCAGCACCTTCTTCTGACCTTTTTTAAATCCGCATGAAATTGTTTCATCTACGCCATTGAGATCGAAAATTCCCTGCAATACAAACATTTCTTCGCCTCTTTTAACATTCTGGAGATCGGCAGAATTGAAATAACTTTTGCACATAGCCAGATAATGGATAGCATCCAGCAAATTCGTCTTTCCTTCACCGTTTCCACCTGTAAAAGCATTAACACCGCCGGAAAGCTCAATATCGACTGTCTCGTAATTCTTAAAATTTACCAGTGAAAGTTTTTTCAGGAACATAAGCGCCGAAGGTACGCAGCAGGTTGTAATTTCTGGTTCGAAACATTTAAAAAAGAGGTCTGATTTTCAGAATGTCATGATCTGAGTACCTACCTCACAACAGATTATACCGCCTAAATTCATTAATTAACCCAAATATGTGGAAAAGTAGGCCATTTATGAGGAAAATCTGTGGATTTATGATTATCTTTGGTCTACCAATCTTTTTCAGGACCTAATTTTTTTAAATGGAAGAAGAAGAATTCTTAAATAATGACGATCAGCAAAAGCAGATACGTTATTCCATAGAGCGATACGAAGAAATGATTCGCAACAAAGATGCATACTTCTTTGATGTTGATGCATTCGTGAATATTGTTGACTATTACATTGAACGGAATGACCCTGTAAAAGCACTTCAGGTAATCGAATATGCAAAAGACCAGCATCCGGATTCTGTTGAATTCCTGCTCAGGGAAGCTCAGCTGCTTGCTATGGTAGAGCGTTTTGATGACGCTCTGTATATTCTTGGAAAAGCTGAGAAGATTACTCCACTTGATCCGGATCTGTATATGATCCGCGGAAGTATTTATTCGCAGCAGCAGCAGTTTGAAAAAGCAATTGAGAGTTTCAATAAAGCCATTCCTTTAGCTGAAGAGCTTGATATGCTTTATCTGAACCTCGCTTATGTTTATGAAAGCTGGGGCGATTATAACAAAGCTATTGACTATTTAAAGCTAAGTCTGGAAAATAATCCTGAGAACGAAATCGCACTATACGAGATCGCTTTCTGTTTTGAATTCACTGAACGGTTTGAGGACAGTATTGACTTCTATAACCGGTTCATCGATATTCAACCATACAGTTTTCCGGCTTGGTACAATCTGGGGAATGTTTATAACAGACAGAATCGTTTTGAAGATGCTCTTGAGGCGTATGATTATTGTCTTGCCATTAAGGATGATTTTTCATCTGCCTATTTCAATAAAGGAAATACGCTTGCGAATCTGAATCGTTATAAAGATGCAATCGATTGTTATAAAAAGACCTTTGAATTTGAAGCACCGGATGCATTGACGTATTATAACATCGGAGAATGCTACGAACAACTTGAGGATGCACAAAGAGCACGCGATTACTATAAGAAAGCGACAAAACTGGATCCAAACCTTGCTGAAGCCTGGTTAGGAATTGGTATTACTCTGCAAAATGAGGAACGATGGTTTGAGGCTACTCACTACATAAAAAAAGCTATTGAACTCGACGATAAAAACGCTGAATTCTGGTTTGCTATGGGTGATGCTGAATATCATCTCGACAATTATGTTGCTGCCGAAGGTCATTACAAAAAAGTTATTGATCTGGAACCCGATAATCAGGATATCTGGTTAGAATACTCTCATCTTTTGATGGCAGATAACCGTGCTGATGAGGCTCTGGAATTAATTAAAAAAGGGATGATTTTTCTCCCTAATTCTGCCGAATTAATTTACCGTCTTGCATGTTATTACTACTCAATAGGTAATATTCAGGAATCTTACAATGTACTTGCCTCTGCATTGGATAAAAATGTACAACTTTGTCATACGGTCTTCGAGTATTCTCCGGCCATGGAAAACGATCGGCATATACTCGAAATAATTGACCTATATAAAAACCGCATATGAATTTCTTACTCGATAATATACCTCAGCGGACGTCCAAACCGCGTGGATCAGGAT